>NZ_QUGE01000018.1:0-1448 GCF_003478825.1 Peptoclostridium sp. AF21-18 | reverse complement strand
TTTTTTCTGTAAATAAGCCCTCTATGGCTTAAACTACCGTTAGGTAGTATAATAGACTTAAAATAATTTATGAATAAATGGCTAACGCCCTTTAAAACATAATATTATTTATTTTGTTGCAAGTCAAGAAAACCAGCTAAAAAAGCCGGCTTTCTTGACTTTTTTAATTATTACAATCTATCTTCATACATTATTGAAAGTTCTCCATAAATATATCCCCAGTTTCTAATAGGCATACTCCATTTTTTGCTTATTTTTTCAACTGATAGATATAGTGATTTTTCTAAGGAAATCTTGTTTGGAAAAACAGTTCTTTTTTTATTTATTTTTCTAAGCTGCGAATTTACACTTTCAATGGCATTTGTAGTATAAATTACCTTTCTAGTTTCTGGTGAAAATTTAAATATCGGTATAATTGAATCCCAGTTACTAAACCAAGATTTCATAGAATTTGGATATTTTTCATTCCATTTTTCTGAAGTACGTTCTAAATTAGCTAGAGCCTGTTCTTCATTAATGGCATGATATATTGTTTTTAAATCATTAGCAAATTCCTTTCTATCTTTGTATGATACATATTTTAATGTATTTCTAACTTGATGAACAATACATCTCTGATATTCAGTATTTGGAAAAGCGGAGCTTATCGCTTCTTTTATTCCTGATAGTCCATCAGCACAAACGATTAAAATATCTCTTACACCTCTATTTTTTAATTCATTTAGCACAGAAAACCAATACTTAGAGCTTTCAGTATCTCCAATATACAATCCTAGAATTTCTTTGTATCCTTCGGAACTTATACCAAGAATTACATAGACAGCTTTTTTCTTAACAGAACCATTTTCTTTAACAGAGAAATGGATAGCATCTATATATACAACAGGATATACACTTTCAAGAGGTCTATATTTCCATTCTTCGATTTTAGGTATTATTTTATCAGTTACATCTGAAATCATTCCTTCAGATAGTTCAAATCCATAAATATCCTCTATTTGAGAAGTTATATCTCTATTACTCATGCCTAAAGCATACATATTTATTATTTTTTGCTCTATTTCAGAAATATCCTTTTGTCTTTTTTTGACAATTTGAGGTTCAAAAGAGGAATCTCTATCTTGAGGAACATCAATTTCGTATTCTCCCATTCCAGATCTAACTCTTTTTGTTTTATATCCATTTCTTGAATTGGTATTTTCACCACGTTCATATTTTTCATATCCAAGATGCTCATTCATTTCAGATTCAAGCATCTCTTGAATAGTATCACCTAAAAGATCTTTAAGTGCATCCTGAATGTCTTGAGCGGTTTTAATTTCATATGTTTTAATTAGCTCCGCTATTATATTTTTCTTTTCTGGATTTAATGGTTCTCTTTTCTTTCTGCCCATAAAAAATCGCCTCCTATGATTAATTTGATATTACCATAGAAGGCGATTAAATTT
>NZ_QUGE01000017.1:0-40772 GCF_003478825.1 Peptoclostridium sp. AF21-18 | reverse complement strand
TAGTACCTATATTAACATGAGGTTTACTTCTTTCAAATTTAGCTTTAGCCATTGTCTAAATTCCTCCCTTAATAATATTATTTTTTATTTATCTTATTGCAGTTGCAATATGTCTATGTTATGTATTTTACTATTAATCATTTACATTTTCAAGATGTTTCTCTAATTTTCTCTTCACTCTCTGCAATGCATTGTCAATAGATTTTGGTTCCTTACCTATTATGTCGGCGATTTCTTGATATGATTTACCGTTTAAGTACAATCCAAGAACCTCCTGCTCTAATTCACTAAGCAGTTTATTTATCTTATCTTCTATATTTTTTAACTCTTCCTTACTTATAATAAGCTCTTCTGGATTAGTAACCATACTAGCTGTTATTATATCAAGCAGAGTTCTTTCTGACTCTTCATCGTATATTGGTTTGCTCAATGATACATAAGTATTTAGCGGAATATGCTTTTGTCTGGTAGCAGTCTTTATAGCGGTTATTATCTGTCTAGTTATACAAACTTCAGCAAAAGATCTAAACGAATGAGCTTTAGTTTCATCAAAATCTCTAATAGCCTTATAAAGTCCGATCATACCCTCTTGTATTATATCTTCTCTATCTGCTCCTATTAGGAAATAAGACTTCGCTTTAACCCTTACAAAATTTTTGTATTTTGCCATTATGTACTCAAGAGCCATTCTATCCCCATTAGCTGCTCTTTTAACTATTTCATATTCTTCTTTTTGTTGCTGATTTTCATTCTGTTCTACATTTTTTTCTTCCACTAGCTCCATCCAATCTCCCCCAATAAATATTTTATATTCAAAGGCATATATTATTTACTTTTTATTAATTCTCATTCTTTCTAATTTGTCCCAAACCTCTCTGTTTTCATGGTTCAACCTATCGCCTATAGTATTTCTCTGTATAGTTTTCTTATGACTGCTATTTTTTTCTCCTATCTTTTCCTTAGACTTCATAACATCTAACTGAAGTTCCCTAGCAGAAATTCTTGCAGCTCCTTTACCTAGTACAATCTGCTGCTCAGCGTAGTCACTTGTAGCAACTTTTAAGTCGATAAACTCCTTATTAGGCAGCTCTGCAATATACTTTTCTATATAACTATCCGCTGTCTGATGCTCTTTAGTAAATACTATCTGCACAGAATCTGATCTCTTTTCTTCATATCCAGCAGAATTCTTTACATTATAAGCATCAAATACTATAGTTGTTTTGTATCCCATATACTTAGAAAACTCTATCATATAATCTACTAACTTCTCTCTAGAGCTTTCAAGGTTTATCTTAGATAATTCATTCAAATCATCCCATGCGTTAATTATATTGTATCCATCAACTATAAGAATCTTTTTCTTTTTTTTCTTTTTAAACTTTGCAGCCATTATTTACCCGAAGTTCTCTGTCTAAATACCTCATAAAGCAGTATTCCACCTGCTACCGATGCATTTAAAGACGTTACATTACCTACCATAGGCATACTAACTACAAAATCACAGTTCTGTTTAACAAGTCTTGATATACCAAATCCTTCACTTCCTACTACTAATCCTAAAGGACCTGTTAAATCCTGTTTATAGAACACTCCTCCATCCATGTCTGCAGCTGCAATCCATAGACCTTCTTCTTTTAGCATCTTTATAGTATTTACAATATTAGTTACCTTACACACAGGAACATACTCTACTGCCCCAGCAGATGCCTTTGCAACTACAGGAGTTATATCTACTGATCTTCTCTTAGGAATTACAACAGCATGAGCACCTACTGCATCTGCTGTTCTTATTATAGAACCTAAGTTGTGAGGATCTGTTATCTCATCTAATATGATGATAAATGGATCTTCTCCCTTTTCCTTAACTTCTCTTACTACTTCTTCTATATCTTTATAGATATAATCACTTATAGTAGCTATAACACCCTGATGGGCGTGGCTAGTACTCATCTCATCTAGCTTATGTCTATCAACATACTGAATAACTATCTTCTTTTCCTTTGCCATAGCTATTATCTTCTTTATTGAACCTTCTTTTGAAGAATTAGATATAAGCAATTTTTCTATATGTCTATCGTTTTTTATCGCTTCTATTACGGGATTTCTTCCTTCTATTATAGCCATAATATTTTCCTTCCTATAAATTCTTAAATTTTTCTCTTATCTCAACAACCTTACCACAAGTCATCTTTCCTTCTGGACAAGGCCCTTTCACACATTTTGGTCCACAGTTTCTAAACATTATAGGAGCTACTTTTTTCACTTCTTTAAGCATCTGTGTAGCCATTTCCCTTATTTCCCACTGAGCTCTTTCGCAACATCTGTGGTCAAAGAAATTGTAAAGACTTCTAACATTCATAGTCATTACTATTTTTGTTTCACAAGCATTTGGGAAAACATATCTAGCATCTTCTATAGCCTTCTTCTCAGCTAATCTAGTTGCTTCTTTTTCTGATTTTCCTTCTTCCATAAATTCTTTTTTATGTTTTTCAGATAATATATCTACTATTCTATCGTAGTCTTTCTGATCTCTTTCCATAGCTTCTACAAATATCTTTTTAGCTTCCTCAGATTTTTCTATTTCTGGTGGAATTATATATTCAAACTGATCTAGTTTTACATATCTCTGAGATTGCTGGGAATAACTAGCTATTCTGTGACGAACAATCTGATGAGAACATGCTCTAGATATTCCCTCTACTCCAAAAGTAAATGACACATGCTCAAGTGGAGACTCGTGTCCTATATCAGTTAACATTTTTAAAAAACTTTCTATCTTTTCATCTGTAAGATTTTCTTCTATTCCTTCAACACCAACTTTAGAGTAACAAAGCTTTGCAGCCATTGATACAACTTTCTCTGGTTCAGGTGTATGTGCAAGTAATTTAACTTTCATTTTATCACCCCTAAAATATAATAGTCCAGTCTATATTATATCATTAAAATAATATTCTGTCGCAGTTTTTCTGAAAATATAAAACAAGAATAAAACACACTAAAAATAAAATATTTTCCAAAACAAAAAAGGAACAAGATACTAATCACTATTTCTCTTGTTCCAATTTATTATTGTTTTATTTATTTTTTCTTACTTTATTTATAATATCTATACTCACTATCCTTATAACCTGGATATTTTTCTAAAGTACACAAATCTTCTATATTTAATATATTTCCATATTTTTTATCCAACTGTTTTGCCATACAAGGTCCTTCACAATAATAATCATCTGAATACGGTAGCACATGAGCTGTTCCATATATACCTACAATTCTTTTATCTTCTAGCTTTTCATACTCTTCTACAAATTTTTTTACCATTATATTTTCTCTATAAGTTTCAGTATTTTCATCATCTTCATAATATTTCTTTCCTTGATTTATATCTTCAACAGCCTTATTATAATCATCAGTTCCAACTTTTCCATTTTCTTCCAAGTATTTTAAATATCTTTTTCCACCCGTTTTGTATGTATGACATAAATCAGTTCCGTAAAATACTGTTTCTGGATATTTTTCCTTTATTTCTTTAAAGAAGTTTATATTTTCTTCTGAATAGGCTAATGTCTTTTCATAATCTTTAAAAAGCTCATTTAAAATTTTATCATCGTCTGATTTCATCCATATATTTAAAAATTGAGCATCTACATACGAATATTCAATAAATAGGTTTCTCATACCATATTCTTTATAATATTTGCCCATAGATCTGCTTCTATTTTCTTTATGCCGTTATAATCATGGGTTTCACCATATAGAAATATTCCTTCTTTACTTTCTTTAGAAAAGTCTTTTAAATCTCTATAACTTATTTTAAAATCACCCTTGTGATTTTTTGCTTTTATACTAACTTTAACCTCAGGAGAAACTTTTACATTAAATATATCCATCGATTCATTATCAATCAAATGGTCTGATACTGTTTGATTAAATAGTTTCTTACCATTCCTATCTTCTACTATTATGTTAACTTCTCCAAATTCAGATATTACGCTGATAAATAGGTTATCTCCCTTGCCACTCATGTTGGCTTCTTTTTCACCTCTGAAAAAATTATACTCGCAGCTCCAAGAAGAGTTATTCTTTTCTTCAAGAGAATTAACTACTATTCCTTCATCAGTTTTGAATCTAAATAGCAAAAATACAAACAGAAGGATTATTGCATATACCGTCATTAAAAGTGGTGATGTTAGTATGTCTTTTAAATTTCTTTTACGCATAGCTACCTCCAGAAAAAGCATTTATTTTTAATATATAATAAAATATACTTTATTACCTTACTATTAATTCTAACATACCTACAATATTAATGATAAAAAAATAACCACTACATATTTAATATAAATAGTGATTATTTTTTTACTTTAACTTTTATGAAAATTGTATTATACAAAAGACCCTACATGATTCCATTCTTTTTTTACAAGAAGATGGTGAAGGACCTCCTCCAAGTCTTTCTTCATTTGAATTACATTGTGGTTCATTAATCCATTTCATAGCTCTATCTCCTTTACAAATAAATTTTTTTAACATCAAAACCTTTAAATGCTTCCTCTTCATGAGAAGCAAATATAATAATGCTATCGTCCTTTATTTTTTCAATCAATTTATAGAACCTTTTTTTATTTTCATAATCTAGGGCAGATGTTATCTCATCAAAAATATATACTTCCTTTTTTTCAACAAAGGCTCTTGCTATTAAAATCCTCTGCTTTTGACCACCGGATAAATTACTCTCTTTATTTATAACCGTATTATACTTATTTGATAAACTATCTATAACTTTATCTAAATCCAAAGTTTTACAAACTTTTTCTACAATTTTTTGTTCTATATTCCTATATAAAGATATATTTTCATATATTGAGTCTGTAAATATATATGAGTTTTGATCTATATATACAAGATTGTTTTTATAGTTATTAAAATCAAATTTTTCACTTTCATTTATTATAAATCTATCTGATAGCTCAGGATATAATCCTGCTAATATATCAAAAAATGTGGACTTACCTTTACCACTTTCTCCAACAATTTTATAAATATTCCCTTTTTCAAATTTAAAACTAAAATCATTTATAACACTTATATCTTCTGTATAAGAAAAGCTAACGTTATTTAGTTCTATTGAATTTATATTAGTATTTCTATCATCTATAATTGATATTGTTGAAATTTCATCTATTTTATAATTTGAATATATATTTTCTATTCTTTCTAATGAAACACTTATATCCTGTATTAACGCATTAAAATTAGATAAATTATTACTTTCTAATTTGAATTTAGATGCGTAAGAGTTAAAACTGACTAAAGTTCCTATTGTTATTATATTTTTCAAACATAAAATACTTCCTATTAATAATATTAATATACTAGATATAAAAGAGATAAAATCAACAACAATATACATATCTATTTCCATTTTTTTCTTATTTACGGCTGCTGTATATACATCATTTGTTAATACTTCAAATTTTTCATTTCGTTTATTACCTATATTAAATATTTTAAATATTTTTAAAGCATTAAGAGAGTCATTTATAAAGTTCATATATCTATCTTTCAATTCCATTAACTCTTTTAATCTATTTTTTATTAATTTTCCCATTAATATAAAAATAATAGCTTCTATTGGAACAAATAATAAAACAATTGCACTAAGTCCTATATTCATTGTTAACATTATAACTAGTATTATTACTATAGAAACTACACACTTAATAAAATTCAAAAGTTCATTAAATATGTTTGAAGCTATCATTCCATCTTCCTCGATATTATTTATTAATAAACCTTTGTCAATATTTATAGTGTCTTTATAACTAAACATTAGGATTTGAGAAAATATATCTAATTTTATTTTTTTCTCTATCCTTGCTGTTATTTTTAATAAATATATAGACTCTATTCTATATATAATAATTGTTAATATAAATAAGAATGTTAATAATAATATATACTTGTATATATCTACACTTTTTGAAGAAATACTATCTATAATACGCCCTACTATAAAGGGATCTAATAAAGAAAAAAACATTTCTATCAAGATTAATATTAACATTATAAAAAATTCATATTTTTTTATATCTAGTTTTTTTATATATTTGATTATTAATAACACATCCACACAAAATTCTTTTATTTTATAAATTATAGTAATCACTTCTTTCAAATATATAATTTATAGCCACAATATTTTAATATATTTTTATTTATTAGTATTTTTTATACTTTTATTTTTTCTATTACATTCTACAATACATATATTGCCACTAGGTGTTTTTATATCTTTTCCACCATTTACTCTATCTAAGAACTTTGATATTGATTCCACATCTAGTGGATTAAATATCCATTTCATTCCTTTCATAAAGTATCACCTTCTATTTGTTACCTTGAACTAAACAAAAAGTTTTACAAAACTTTTTGCAAAGAGCAAAAGCTTTACAAAAACTTTTTCCGCTTGCTATTTCTGCATTTTTAGGTTCATTTATCCAGTTCATATTGTACCTCCTTAAATACTGTGACTATAAATTTTAACAATTTTTATAAACTACTTTTATATGCGTTATCTAGCATTTGATCTATTAAGAATTTTTGTTCTCTGCATACAGCTTCTCCACGTTTTCTCTTTTGGAATGGACATCCTCCCATACAAATTGGTAAAAGTTTACATTCTAAACATTTTTTATCATCGAAAGGATTATAATTATTATAGAAGAAAAATGTTTCATTATATTCAAATCCATCTTTTACATTACCTATAATTCCTTCTTTTCTACCAATCTCATCCCAACATTTATATAAATTACCTTCTGGATCTATTACAAATCCATTTGAATTAACAGAAACACAAATATTAGGATTTATCATAGGTATATGATTGAAAGTTTTATTATTTTCTGTGAACTTATTATGTAAATTTGAAAATTCTTCATAAGTTAAAATAGATTTATTTTTATTTGTTTCTTCAGAATAATCATCTACTTTTGCTACATATAGAAAAACTTTATCATATATGTCATTTTCTTTTAAAATATTTACTAATTCTTCTATATAAGCTTTGTTTGTATTATCTATGTTAACCCTTATTGTTATATCAATTAAATCACACGTATTTTTTATATTCTCTATTATTTTATTAAAAGTACCTTTCCCTGAAGCAAGCTTTCTTCTAGCATCATGTATTTGCGGAGGACCATCTAATGTTATTTGAGCTGTTTTTACTTTATATTTATTTAATTTTTCCGCATACTCCCTTGTCAAAAGATATCCATTTGTTACAATTGATGCATTGTATTTATCAATATTTATATATTTAAAAACCTCTTCACTAATTTTTTCAATTACATCTATTGCTAATAAAGGCTCTCCTCCATACCAAGTTATATCTAAGTCTGAATTATTTTTCAGATTATTTCTTATGAAGTCTACTATATTGTTAGCAGTTTCATCACTCATATTTTTAAATTCAATTCCCTTTTCATAGCAATACGGACAAACAAAGTTACAAGCTTGAGTTGTTGCTATTGTAAGTCCTAAATAATCTTTATCATATCTAGCAGAATTGCTTATATATTTAATAAGTTCTACTTCATCTAAAAAATCATCTACTAGCATATTTCCCTTTATTAATTCTCTTTTTAAATCAGTATTAGTTTTATCAATAAATTTACTATTCTTTAAAGACTCATATTCTTCTATTTTTTCACCATCTAAGAAAAGTATTCCTGAACTTATTGTGTTATAAATCAACTTTCCTTTATCTACATCTCTTTCTATATTAAATGCTGAAATTTTCATAGTCTTATATTCCTCCAGTATATAAATTCATAATTAATGTTATCTTGAAGTTGGATATATTTTTGTTTTACATGCTACAGGATATTTTGATGAACATACCTTTATAACACATCTAAGCTTACATTCTTTACAACTTTCCTTTCTCTTGCTATTTTGTTTATTTGGCTCATTAATCCACTCCATAAATATTTCCTCCATTTTTTATATTTTATTATCATAGTACTTTACTACATCTATATATTTAATATGTTTTAAAAATAACATTCCCCCAAAAAATATTCAATATATTATCTCCAACTGGTCATTTTAAAGCTCCAACTGGTATTAATTTTACTGCATGAAAGCAATTCTTTAGCTAACTATATCTCCTAACATATATGTAAACTTTGTTTTAAGTCCTTTCATTCTATATCTACTTACACTTATTTCTTCTTCTCTAATATATACACTATGTTTATTTATACTATTTATATATTCCATATTTATCAAATAACTTTTATGACATCTATAAAAATTATATTTTTCAAAATCTTGCTCTATCTTATCAAGACTTCCTTGTGTGTAATAATTAGAATCTACTGTATGTATTGTTAATTCTTTTTTCTAACTTCTATATAAGTTATTTCTTTTATTGATATTCTTCTCATACCATCTCTATTTTCTATTATAAAGTTTCCCTTTTTCCTTTTTATATCTGATATACAATTTAACAAATGTTTTTTAAGCTCTTTGTATTCTATAGGTTTTATTAAATATCTATACGCTCTAACTGTGTATCCATCTTGTACATACTCAACTAAAGATGTTACAAATATTATTTCTGATCTATCACTTTCTTTTCTTATTAATTTTGCTAAATCCATTCCTGATAATCCATTCATTTTTATATCTAATAGAAAAATATCAACTTCTTTTAATATAACCCCACTTGATAATAAATCCTCTGCCGATTCAAACTCTATTATTTCTATTTCCTCTTTATATTCATAAAATATTTTCTGAATATACTCTTTCAATTTTTCTCTTTGTAATATTTCATCCTCACAGATAACAATTTTAAACATTTTTTTCTCCTATAAGTTATACTCGTTCTGTTAACTTATTTATTATTGAATCTCAATCCCCGTAGGGTTTACAATAGTTTCACCACAAAATAAATTCCCCCTACAGAAAGGAGTCGAAAAAATTGAAACCTAAATTTAAATGCCCTGTTTGTGGTATTAGCTATAGTCATCAAGAAAAAGTTAATTGGTTTATAAAATATTGCATACGCAGCCTAAAAATTTTATAATTTTCTTAGGTTTAATTGTTGTGTATTTTTTTATATTTTAAAACTTTTCAAAACCTATCGATTATTTTTTCGGTTCAAATTCTATTCAATTTTTATTTTTATCATAACAAGTTAACAAAAACAAATACTTTTTAATTATATTTAATATTATACTATTTTTTATTATTATCTATTACAACCATAAAAAAACTGCTATAGAATATTTTTAAGTTTTCTATAGCAGTTTTTTTATTTAAGTTTTCTAAATTTATCAACGTCTTTTGGAACTGTGGGCTGATTAGCAATCCACATTGATGTTGTATTTGCCGATAAAAATAACATACAAATAGCCAATGAACCTATACTCTTCAATATCCTATTTAATATTTTCTTCATCTTCTACCTCCAAACTCTTGCTTAATAATTCCCATTATCAGCATAATAAATATACATATAATAGATGATGCTACATAATATATAAATTTATATGCGTTGTTATATCTTATTCCTATCCATACTAAAAATACAACAATACTTGCTAAAACTACCGCTACTCTCTTGAATATTTTTAACTCTTTTTTACTTAAAGGATTATTTCTATGTTCTAATGGAGCTAAAAAACAAATCCCTATATAACTCATTATCATCTCAAACAAAATTAAATAATCTAACTTATAGTAAAAAACAAATTCAACAAAGCATATATTAACTATATAAAGTAGCATAAATGCTAATAAGCATCTTTTGTAATTATCTGCGTGATAACCACCTGTAAATTGCCTAATTGGACAATAACATAATAAGAATAGTACTGTTTCCTTAAATATATTTAACGAATAAGCTATAATCAATATTGCTGATATATTAACTAAAAAAGCTATTAATATACTAAATGCGTATGAGTATAATTCGCTTTCTTTTTCTTCTATTGCCTTATTAGAAATTAAAAAAGATGTTATCTTGTTAGCAATGGATTCGACCATTTTAGTCCACCTCCATATCTTTTATGCTTACAAAATAACATCTTTTTTCTGAATATTCAACGATTTATCCCCAACTGGTCGTTTTAGAGCTCCAACTGGTATTAATTTATGTCTATAGGTATATAAATTATCATTACAAACCTATTTTCTTCTATCTTTATTTCTACATTTCCATTATATTTTTCTACTGAGTTTCTTATGCTGCTTATACCAATCCCATGTAAAAAGCTATCCTTTTTATCTGTAATTATATTGTCTTTATCTATATTAATAGGATTTACTTTTGTATTTTCACACCTTATCACAAAATATTTATTTACAATTGCACCTCTTAATTTTATCTTTCTTTTTATATCAGGGCTTTCTATCTTTTTACAAGCTTCTATCGCATTATCTAGCATATTTGAAAATATACTACAAAGATCTGTAGCTTCAATAAAACTACATTTTTCAAAGTTTAAATCAACTTCAAACTCAATATTATTCTTTTCACATATAGATTTTTCTTCTTCTAATATAACATCCAAAATCATATTTTTTGTACTAAATGTATTTCCACAAGATTTTATTTTATCTTCTATGTCTTTAATATAATCATTTGTAGCTTCATTATTTTCATACATACTTTTTATACATAATATATGATTGTTCATATCGTGATAAAGGCTTCTTGTTTTTTCTTGAGATTCTTGGATTCTAGAATAATATTTATACTGCATATCCATCTTTTCCTTTATAATTTCATTTTCTGCTTCTAGTTTACTTTCATTCATTAATCTACCTACAACTTTAATTATTGAAATATTTGAAAATAAAAAAACAATGGATAAAACGATTATAAGAATATGCTCTATGTGGCTTGTATCTTTATCCATTAAAATATATCCAAAGATAACAACAATACTTATAATATTTGTACTTATCGGTATCACCAAATCCATATAATCTTTTTTTAGATTTGATAAATCTATCTTAAAAATTTTGATTATCGGAACTATAAGTGTCAACATAAACTTTGACAATATAATAAGCTCCAATCCATAAATATTGTTTCCTACTATACCACTCATATCTTTTGTATTGTTCAAAAATCCAACTAAACTAATTCCTATAATATCAAATCCCATTAAAAGTAAATAATATATTAAAATTACAAATAACGCTTTTTTCAAACTTACATCATAATTGTATAGATATACAATATATGAAATAATAATTCCTATCAATAATTTTAGGTTCATCTCAAAATTTATAATCGTCAAAACTATTATTATAAGTGCTGCTATTATAAAACTTGTATTTATTTTAATCTTATTTACCTTTTGATTACTTATTTCATCCAATACTAACTTCAACACTATCCATTCTATAGCAGTAGATAAAACTGTTACCACATTCCAAAACACACTTAACATAATATATCTCCCAACATATATGTAAACTTTGTTTTAAGCTCATTCATTCTGTGCCTGCTTACATATATTTCCTCTTTCCCAATAAATACACTATTTTTAGTTATACTCTCTATATACTCCATATTTATTAAATAGCTCTTATGACATCTATAGAAGTTGTACTTTTCAAAGTCTTGCTCTATCTTATCTAGGCTTCCCTGTGTATAATAGGTAGAATCTACTGTATGTATTGTTAATTCTTTTTTTCTCACTTCTATATACATTATTTCTTCTATTGGAATTTTTCTTATTACATCTCTATTTTCTATTATGAAATTCCCCTTTTTCCTTTTTATATCTGATATACAATTTAACAAATGTTTTCTAAGCTCTTCATATTCTATAGGCTTTAGTAAGTATCTATAAGCTCTGACTGTGTATCCTTCTTGAATATACTCGACTAAAGATGTTACAAATATTATTTCTGATCTATCATCTTCTTTTCTTATCAGCTTTGCTAAATCCATGCCTGACAATCCATTCAATTTTATATCTAATATAAAAATATCAACTTCTTTTAAAACAATATTATCCGATAATAAATCCTCTGCTGATTCAAACTCTGTTATCTCTACTTTTTCTTTATTATCATCAAATATTTTCTGAATATATTCTTTCAATTTTTCTCTTTGTGATATTTCATCCTCACAGATAACGATTCTAAACATTACTTTCCCCTCTAAATATTTTGCCAAAAATTTATAACTATTACTTTAAGTTTTCTTTAATTATTTCTGACTAACTAAAAAATTATTATATTAATTACTTCATAATATTATATTACTATTTAATTTCTAACGATTCAACATATCTGGGCGTTTTGTAATGATTTGTGCATTTAAAAATTAGCAAACAAAAAATACTGCCATAGTTTATCTTTTATTAAGATATTCTTATGACAGTATTTTATAATAAGTCTTTATTACCAAATTTTAATTCTTTTCTAGTAAAACTACTTTTGTTGATATTTCCTTTATATCCTTATCATGTGTTGCAACAATTATCGTTTTACCTTTTTCATTTTCTTTTTTTAAAAGCTCTAAAATTACCTGCTTATTCTTTTCATCCAAAGATCCTGTAGGTTCATCGGCAAGTATTATATTTGTATCGTGTAGTAACACTCTTGCCATAGCCACTCTCTGCTGCTCTCCACCAGATAGTTCATATATAAAGCTTTTTATCTTATCACTCAATCCAACATACTTCAAAACTTCTCTTATTTTTTTGTCCTTTTCAGGTTTAGAGTGTTTCCTATATTCTAATGCCAATTTAAGATTATCATACACAGTCATCTCATCTATAAGAGCATAACTCTGAAAAAGATAGCTTATCTCATTTCTTCTCATTAATATAGCTTCTTTTGAATCTATCCCTATATTTTTTCTTCCATTTATTATTACATCACCAGAGTCAAATTTTTCTAACAAGCCTATTATATTTAATAGCGTACTCTTTCCGCTGCCACTCTCTCCATATATAGAAACAAACGCTCCTTCTTCAAACTCTATACCAAAATCTTTAAAGACAGTTCTATTTCCATATTTTTTATTAAGTTTATCTATCTTTATCAAAAAATCACCTACTTCAAATCTATATAGCTTATATCTGTTTTTCTTATCTTAATAAGAAGGTACACAAACTCTAAAACAACTAGTCCTACATATATTAAAATAACTGGAGTAAAGTCCATCTTATAATAGAAGTTCATTTTTATATACATATAGAACTCTCTCCAAATTATAAGAATATACGCAAAAGAGAATATATTTTTTAAAGCATAACCATTGAAATAAGATTTAAATATTTTCATCCTGTTATATCCTAAGAAATATTTTATACCTATTTTTTTCTTATTGCTTTCTATATATTCATCTAAGTCTACTTTTATCATTCCTAATGAGAAAATTATCATCAACACTACAAGAACCGAATATGTTATCAGACTTTTTCTTAACATAATTGTCGCTCTATCTTCCATTCCTTGTATTGTGTCAATTCTTGAAAATCTATCTAACAACTTTGTTTCATAAAGTATTTTCTCTACTTCTTTCTCTGGATTTTTTATATCATCAACTTTAAATTTCATATATCCATTGTTTATAGCTGAGAAATACATACTATTTCCAGCATATGATTTATTTCCCATATCACTAAAGTTTTCAGAGTTTATAACAAATGCTATAGGGGATATTATATAATTTGTTTCTCTTACCATTTCATCATTTAATGGAAATTCATTGCTAAGTGAATCAAATTTTTGATTGTCATCAATATATATTATTTTCTCTTTTAATTTATTTGCTTCTTCTCCAATATACTTTCTCTCTATAGTGGCAAAATAATTTTTATATTTCAAATACTCTTTATATGTATCTATTTCATCTTTTCCTTTATCATATAATGGAATTGATCCTTCAGATACTCTAAATAGGTGGTCATCTTTTATAAATTTTAAAACTTCTTTATTTCCTTTATATCTTTCAGGAATCAAAACTGTAATTGTGTATTTATCATCATCTATATTTTTTATTCTATTCCCATTTTCATCATATATTTTTATCTTTTCAAGATAGTTATTATTTATATAAACATAATCATCTAAAAATCTTGCTTCCTCAAAAGTTGTTATATTTGCCAAAGGTTTATTTCCTGGTCTTAAATATAGTCCACCCTGTTCGTTTGATAACTTCCATTCTTCAGCTTGCTTTTCCATAACTTCAAAAGTTGTATCCAAATCTCTACTTTCTAGAATTCTAAAGTCTGTACTTATAGTTACATAATCGTTGTTTCCCAATCTACTTCCGATATCTCTATTTTTATATTCAAAGAAATAATTTGCAAACATACCTACAAGAGCTACAGCAAATGCAGTAAATAAGGACATTAAAACTTTATTTACTTTTGTATATTTTATCTTTTCTTCCTTATTTATAGTATTTATATTTACTCTATATACCATAATAGTAGAAATCATCAAGTTTAATGTAAATAAAATGACTAAATACATTATTGTTGGCTTCAATAAGTATATTAAATACCTAAAATCTATAAATTGTGGATATGTTTTTAAAACAAAAAATACAATAAAACATATAATTGCTGTTATAAGACCTATAATATTTTCATTTTTATTTATAGTTAGTATTATTTTTGTATTTGAATAACCAAACATTTTATATACATAAATTTTCTTTCTATATATTTCTTTATTCTTACACATCATAACCAAGAGAATAAGAGATGATACAATAAATGCAGCAGAGTATAATATATCCATATCGTTAGTAAATCCAAGAATATATTCTGATTTTGGAATTATTGTCGCTTCAAACTTATTATCTTCGTTGATTCTATTAACAAAATTTGATACATTCCCATTAACTAAATATTCACCATATATTCCAGTATTATCTATACTTTTATAACTACTTTCTCTTATTACAACATCATTACTTTTTATTTCTTTTGTATTATCTCCGTCATTAAAATTATATAGGTTTATTCTAACTTTTCCATTTTGATAATTTAATAGAGTTCCTATCTTTTTTATATCTAATTCTTTTGATATTGATTTTAAATATTTTATCTGTTCATCTTTAGAGATATATTCCGTTGTTTTATATTTATTTGTTTTTTCTTTATCTTCACATATATATACTATTTGAGAGTCTTTTTGAAAAAGTATGCTATTTATTTGATTGTACATACTCTTAGTATCTACAAACGAAAGTAGAAATATGAAAGAACATACAAAAAATGTATATAATGCTTTATTTTTCTTCTTCATAAGCACCTCTTTTAAACATATAGTTTATTTACATAAAAAGTGCTGTTATAAAAATATTAACATTAATAACAGCACTTTTATATCATTATTTTTTTAGTAGATTATTTAGCCCCACAAAGAAACTAATTCCACCTATAACAATAGGAGCAAGTGAAAAACAGAAGAAACTAATCAATTCTATATTTCCATATCCATCTGGATAGGCACTTTGAAAAAGAAAGTTTCCTATAGAATCACACGAAAATACTAGTATTACACCTATTACTATTAAAAATAAACTTAAATTATTATTTTTATCCATATAAATTATCCCCCTTATTTTTTATACTCATAAAATAACATATTTATTAATATAATTTCAACAAAAATGCCCAACTGGGCATTTTATAGCTCCAACTGGGCATTTTTACTAATCGGTATACATATAACAACAGTAAATTTATCTTCTTCAAACTTAAATTCTACACTTCCATCATATTTTTTCACTGAACTCTTTACACTATTTATTCCTACTCCATGCAAATCCTTATCTTTCTTATCTGTCATTATCTTATTTCCAGATAATAGAACATCGTTCTCTTTTGTATTGATGCACTTTACAACAAAAAAATCATTTACAACAGTTCCTTTTAATGTAATTTTCTTATCTTTATCTTTGCTTTTAATTTTATTACACGCTTCAATAGCATTATCTAAAATATTAGAAAAAATACTACAAACATCTACCATATCCATAAAATTACATTTATCAAAGTTTATATCTACTAAAAAATCTATCTTATTCTTATCACAAATATATTTCTTCTCACTTAGAATTATATCTAAAACCATATTCTTACTATTAAAATTATAATTACAAAAATATATTTGATTGCTAATATCTTCAATATACTCACTCGCTGCACTATTATTTCCGTACATCTTCTTTATACATATCATATGATTATTAATATCGTGATGGATTTTTTTAATAGTTTCTTGTGATTCTTGTAAGCTTAGATAATGTTTATATTGCATATCCATTTTTTCTTTTATTAATCTATTCTCTGATTTAATCTCGTTATCTTTCATAATACGAGATATCATCCTGATTAATGATATATTGGAAAACAATAGCACTAGAGATACACATAATATCAATATATGATATATGTTATTTGTATCTTTGTCTTTTAATACATGTCCAAATATCACAACAATACTTATGATATTTGCAAATATTGGTATTATCAAATATGCATAATCTTTCTTTAATAATTGTAAATCTAACTTTATAACTTTTAACGTTGGTACAAATAGAGTTAACAATACTTTAGATATTATTATTAACTCTATTCTATAGAAATTACTACTAATTAATTGACTCATATCTTTAATATTATTTAAACACGCAACTAAACTTAACCCGATAATATCAAACCCTATTAAAATCAATGAATATAACAAACTTACAAACAATATTTTTATTTTATTTTCATTATAATTATAAAAATATACTAAATACATTATTAATACGCCTAAGCCCAATTTTAAATTAACATTTAATTTTATATAAGTCAAAATAAAGAATGTTAAAAAAGCAAATAAAAAACTAATATATAATTCTACTTTTTTACTTTTTCTTTCACTTATTTCATCTAATATTAACTTTAATACAAACCATTCAATCCCTGTAGAAATACATTCTATGATCATCCAAAATATATCTACTTTTAACATATTATATCACCTAATAATAACGTAAATTTTTTCTTAAAATCTGATATTCTATGCTTACTAACAGGAATTTTATTACCATTTATTATTATTTCATTTTTATCTATTGTTTCTATATACTTCATATTAACCAAATAGCTTTTATGACATCGATAAAAATCGAATTTTTCTAGTTCTTTTTCTATTTTATCCATACTACTTTTAGTTTTGTAGCTATTTTCTTTTGCATATATTGTAAGTTCTTTTTTTGCAACTTCTATATACATTATTTCATTTATAGGTACTTTATGTACTATCCCTTTATTTTCTATCATCATAAAGTTATCTTTTTTCTTTTTTATATCATTTATACAACTTAACAAATGAGTTTTTAATTCTTCGTAGTTTATCGGTTTTAGTAAATATCTATATGCCCTAACAGTATATCCTTCTTGAATATAATCAACTAAAGAAGTAATAAATATTATCTCTGAAATATCATTTTCTTTTCTTATAATCTTTGCCAAATCCATCCCTGACACTTCATCCATTTTAATATCTAAAATAAATATATCTGTATCCTTTAATACCTCTTTTTCTTTCAAAACATCTTCCGCAGAATTGAATATTAAAAGTTCTAATTCTTCTTCAACCTCTTCAAACACTTTATAAATATATTCTCTTAATTCTTCTCTTTGTAACAACTCATCATCACAAATAACAATCTTAAACATTACTTTTCCCCCATAAAAAAAGGACTATATATAACTAAAGTTAATATATCAATCCTATTTATTTTGTAACATTATATTACTAATGAAAGTTTAATTTATCAATATGTTTTGCTATTTTGTAATAATTTGTATCTATTTATATAATATCTACTAATCAAATACAGTTACTTTATTAATAGGCAATATTCTAATAGCAACTTTCCCTATTATATCCGATATCTCTATTGTTCCAATTGAACTATCTCTACTATCTCTGCTGTTAGATCTATTATCACCTAAAACAAATATCTCATCGTTAGGTACAATAATATCTATATTGCCCATTGTATAAAAATTATCTAAATATTCTTCATCTAATTTCTTATCATTAACATATACATATCCATCTTTTATAACTACATGATCATTTGGCAATCCTATTATTCTTTTAACTATTTTTTTATTTTTATTGTTTTCATCCAATAATTTTGATTTCGCTACTATAATATCTTCTCTTTCAGGTTCATCTAACTTATACATAAACTTATTTACTATTAGATAATCCTTATCTTTAAGCGTTGGAAACATAGAGCTACCATCAACTAAAACAGGCTGCACAAATATAGATACTGTTACAGCAATAACTATAGCTGTTACAATTATTTTTATCCGTTCTTTAATTTTATCTCTCATTTTTATATTATCCTTTACTCAGACTAAATTTTACATTTCTATCTTAAATATATCTATCTTTTTATTGTAAACCGTCAAATAATACCAAAAATATACCATATTTTTTATATAATTACAACAAAAATGCCCAACTGGGCATTTAAAAGCTCCAACTGGGCATTTTTTCATTTACATATCTTCTTCTATTATCGCAATTCCTCTTCTAACAATCTCTTCAAGTCTATCTATCTGCTTATCAAGATAAAGATAACCAATCAGAGCTTCAAAACCAGTTGCGTGTTTGTAGTCTACTATATCCATATTCTTTGGAGCTGTGTTAGACTTCTGGTTTCTTCCTCTCTTAAAGATTCTCATCTCTTCCTCAGTTAAATCATTCTCTATAGTGTGAATAACCTTAGACTGAGCATTTGCATTTACATATTTTATCGCCTGCTTATGAAGAGTGTTCACCTTGTTATTGCAATTTTTTTTAATTAAATATTCTCTTATATAAGATTCATACACAGTGTCCCCAAGATAAGCAAGTACCAATGGAGACATAGTTATTAATTCACTTTTTTCCATTTTCTATACTCTTTTCCATTTAACACCCTGTCTAGTATCTTCAAGAACGATTCCCATATCAAGAAGCTGCTGTCTTATAGCATCTGCTTTTGCGAAATCTTTATTCTTTTTAGCATCAGTTCTCTGCTGTATTAAAGCTTCTACTTCTGCATCTACAGAGTTGTCTTTTTCTTTATTTACTATATTTAAAACTCCTGTAAGTTCGTTAAATTCAGCTAAGCATTTTTCTGCAAATTCTTTAGAAGAATTTTCGTCTACATTTAAGTTTATAAATTTAGATAATTCAAATATAGCAGTTATAGCATCTGCAGTATTTAAGTCATCATCCATAACTTCAACAAATTTCTTTCTAAATCCGTCAAGTTCTTCAACTAATGCTTTTTCTGCATCAGTCATTTCACCTTCTAAGTGAGATAATGTAAATACTAATTTTTCTTTAGTATTGTAAAGTCTTTCAAGTCCTGCTCCAGCCTGTGCTAATAAGTCGTCGCTGAAGTTTACTGGGCTTTTGTAATGAGCTGATAATAGGAAGAATCTAACTATTTCAAGATCGTATTTTTTAGATATATCTCTTACAGTGAAGAAGTTTCCTTTTGATTTACTCATTTTTTCGTTGTTTACATTTATATAACCATTGTGCATCCAGTATTTAGCAAATGGTTTACCACTTCTAGCTTCACTCTGAGCTATTTCGTTTTCGTGGTGAGGGAATGTTAAGTCCTGTCCACCTGCGTGTATATCTATAGTTTCTCCAAGATATCTCTTAGACATAACAGAACATTCTATATGCCAACCTGGTCTACCTTCGCCCCATGGACTATCCCATCCTGGTTCGCCTTCTTTTTTAGCTTTCCATAAAACGAAGTCCATTGGATGTCTTTTCTGTTCATTTACTTCTATTCTTGCTCCAGCTTCTAGGTCATCTATATTCTGTCCAGATAATTTTCCATATCCTTCAAATTTTCTAGTGTCAAAGTATACATCTCCGTTTACTGCATAAGCGTATCCTTTTTCTTCTAGTTCCTGGATAAATTCTATTATCTGTGGAATATTCTGTGTAACCTGTGGATGAACTGTAGCTCTTTTTATTCCTAGTCCATCGCAGTCAACAAAGTATTCTTTTATATATTTTTCAGCTACTTCTTCTGGAGATATTCCTTCTTCGTGGCTTCTTTTTATTATTTTATCGTCTACATCTGTAAAGTTCTGTACATAAGTTACATCATAACCCTGATATTCTAAGTATCTTCTTAAAGTATCAAACATTATGAATGGTCTTGCATTACCTATATGTATATAGTTGTACACTGTAGGCCCGCACACATACATTTTCACTTTTCCTTCTTCTAATGGTACAAATTCTTCTTTTTTATTTGTTAATGTATTGTATACTTTCATCCTTATCACCTCTTTGGCTTTTTGTTATGTCTAAGTATATACCCAAACATTCTTTAATATATCAAGACTTTTCTTATATTGTAACTAATCTTTGTTTTAATACTAGTTTAATTT
Organism: Peptoclostridium sp. AF21-18; assembly: GCF_003478825.1. Classification (NCBI taxonomy): domain Bacteria; kingdom Bacillati; phylum Bacillota; class Clostridia; order Peptostreptococcales; family Peptoclostridiaceae; genus Peptoclostridium; species Peptoclostridium sp. AF21-18. The sequence continues at coordinate 20,289 of NZ_QUGE01000017.1, read as the reverse complement.
GTCTAGTACGTTAGCTTTTACATAGTCAAGTCTTCTTAGGCAGTTTTCTTTACCTAATACTTCCATAACTTTTGGGATGTCTGGACCATGCATCTGTCCTGTTAACATTATTCTTGATCCCATGTATAGGTTTTTACCTTTTATTTTGTATTCTTTCTGTATTGATTTTAGTATAGCGAAGTTGCTATCTGCATCAAAGCTTTCTGCTGCTTCTATTTTTTCTCTTAAAGCATCGAATAGTGTTGGTATATGTTCTAATTTTAAGAATTCCATACCTTCTTCAGTTTCTATTTCGAATTTATCTCCAAAGAATATAGAAACGTGGTCAGTTATTTCTTTTGCATAGTGTAATTTTTCTTTAACTGCACTTACTATTTCTTTAACTAAATCCATTTTAGCTTCTTTTTCATCTTCTGCTATGTATCCAGCTTCTACTAAGTATGGCATACATAACTCAGCTAAAACAGCATCATCTGCTTCTTTCATGTAGTGGTGGTTAACCCAATTTAATTTTTCAGTATCGAATACTCCTCCACTCTTAGATACTCTTTCTATAGAGAAGGCTTTTTCTAATTCTTCCATAGAGAATATTTCCTGATTGTCTTCTGGTGACCAACCAACTAGAGCTACGTAGTTTACAAGACCTTCTGGAAGGTATCCTTTTTTCTTGAAGTCTTCAACAGCTACATCACCCTGTCTTTTACTTAATTTTTTCTTTTCTGTATTTAATATGTTTGGAAGGTGTACAAATACTGGTTTTTCCCATCCAAAAGCTTCGTATAGGTATACGTGTTTTGGAGTTGAAGAAACCCATTCTTCCCCTCTTATTATATGAGTTATTTTCATTAAATGGTCGTCTACAACAACTGCAAAATGATATGTTGGGAATCCATCAGTTTTTATAAGTACCTGATCATCTAAGTCATTTGTGTTGAATTCCATATCACCTCTTACTAAGTCAGTGAAGGTTATTTTGTGGTCTTCTGGTAATCTAAGTCTTATAACGTATGGTTCACCAGCATCTATTTTAGCTTGTACTTCTTCTGGAGTTAAATCTCTACAATGTCCATCGTATCTTGGAGTTTCTCCAGCTTCTTTCTGCTGTTCTCTAACTGCATCTAATCTTTCTTTTGTACAGAAGCAGTAGTATGCTTTACCAGAATCTAAAAGTTCTTTTATGTATTTCTGGTATATGTCTAATCTTTCAGACTGTATATATGGACCGTATTCACCTTTCTGTGTTACATTTCCATTTTCATCTAACATAACACCTTCTGTGTGGTTTACTCCTGCCCATTTCATTGCATTAAGCATGTTTTCTATAGCACCATCAACAAGTCTAGTTCTATCAGTATCTTCTACTCTTAGTATATATTCTCCACCTGCGTGTTTTGCGAATAAATAGTTGTAAAGAGCTGTTCTTAAACTACCTATATGTACAAATCCTGTTGGACTTGGTGCAAATCTTACTCTTACGTTGCTCATATTATTCCTCCTAAAATTAAACTAATTCGGCAAAATTGCCTAAAATCTCATTATTATACAGTTTATTATAACATAAATCGGAGCTAGAGAGGGTTGTAAACTTATAAAAATAGGGAGATAACTCGACTAACACGCTCGTCGCCTGTATAGGCGCAAGTGTTAGTTGAGTTACTCCCTCTTTTCTTATAATAATCTATCTCTTACTATTTCTGCTGCATCTACTGCAGATATTAGTTCTCTTTCTTCGCTATTTCTAAACTTCATTTCAACTAAACCTTCTTTTAAATCTCTTCCAACAGTTATTCTCACAGGAATTCCTATTAAATCAGAGTCTTTAAACTTAGTTCCTGGTCTAGCATCTCTATCGTCTATTAAGACATCCACTCCCATGAGTTTAAGTTCTTTATAAATTCTTTCAGCAGTATTTACAACATCCTCATTTTTTAAGTTTACAGGAATTATCTCTACTTCAAATGGAGCTACACTAAGTGGCCAAACTATTCCGTCTGCATCAAAGTTCTGCTCTATTATTGTAGCAGTTAGTCTTTCTGTACCTATTTCATAACATCCAAGCTGGATATATTCATCAGTTTCTTCTTCACTTCTGTACATTGCGTTCATATTTTCAGAGAATTTCTGACCTGCTTTGAATATATGTCCTATTTCGATTCCCCTTCTTATTTTTAGAGGAGCACCACATTTAGGGCATTTATCCCCTTCTCTAACAGTTCTAAAATCTCCAACAGTTCCTTCAAAATCTCTTCCAAAGTTTGCATTTTTAAAGTGGTATCCAGTTTTGTTTGCACCTGTTATTAGGTTTTTGCCGTTTGCTATTTCTTCATCTATAAGTAGTATGTCAGAGTTTATTCCTATTGGTCCAGCAAATCCAACCTCAGATCCTGTTACATCTTTTACCATTTCGTCTGTAGCAAGTCCAAATTCTTCTACTTCACCAATAGCTCTTCTCACTTTGTTTTCGTTTACTTCTCTATCGCCTCTTACAACAACTGTTACAGTTTTTCCATCGGCGTAGTATATTATTGTCTTCGCAAATCTATTCCCTTCAGCACCAAAGAATTCTTCTAAATCTTTTATTGTTCTAGCATCTGGAGTGTGTACTTCTTCAAGTGTTCCTAATTCCTCAGCTTCAAATTCTCTTGGCATACATTCTGCACTTTCTCTGTTTGCTGCATAAGTACAATCAGAACATATCGCTAACTCATCTTCACCTATTTCAGATTTGACCATGAATTCTATTGAAGATGGTGCTCCTTCTATTCCTGATTCTGCTTCAACTAAGCTATATTTAACACCACATCTGTCAAATATTCTTTTGAATGCTGCTATCATTTCTTCATAAGATTTGTTTAGGCTTTCTTCGTCTTTGTCAAAGCTGTATGCGTCAAACATTGTAAATGATTTTGTTCTTATCGCACCAAATCTAGGTTTTTTTTCATCTCTATATTTACTCTGTATCTGGTATAGTTTCACGGGTAACTGTTTGTATGAGCTTACTTCCTGTCTAACTATATCTGTAAATACTTCTTCGTGTGTAGGCCCTAAGCAGAATTCTTTGCCAGTTCTGTCTTCAAGTCTAAACATTTCTGCTCCTCTTCTAGCCCATCTTCCTGATTCCTGCCATAATTCTGATGGAATAAGTGCAGAACAAAGCATTTCCCGGAAATCTGCGTCCTCTACTTCTTCTTTTATTATATTTTCTATTTTTCTCTCTACCTTTAATCCTAAAGGTAACTGGTTGTATATTCCAGAAGCAGATTTTTTTATCATTCCAGATCTTATCATAAGTTTATGACTTTCTATTTCCACATCTGTAGGTATTTCTCTTTTTGTAGGTATGAACATTTTTGAAAATCTCATTTGCATCACCTCAGCAATTTTTTATATAAACATAAAAAGCCTGCCATCAAAGAATCCGGCAGACTTTTCAGGCTTTATTTAATTTCTATTCTTAGTATGCTTTAGCTATTATAACCATATCTTTAGCTTCTTTTCCACAGTATACACATTTGTTAGTTCCAAGATCTTCCTGTTCGAATGGTATACATCTTATTGTTGCTGTAGTTTCTTCTTTTATTTTAGCCTCACATTCTGGGCATCCACACCACATAGCTTTTATGAATCCTGGTTTTTCTTCTAAAGCAGCTTTGAATTCAGTCATATCTTTAGCTACAGAAGTTCTGTTTTCTCTATGTTTTCTAGCTTTTTCTAACATATCATTGTGTATAGTATCGAATAATCCAGTTACATATTCAACTAAGTTGTCTAAAGATACTGCTTCTTTTTCTAATGTATCTCTTCTGAATACCATAGCCTGGTTGTTTTCTATATCTTTTGGTCCTATTTCTATTCTTACTGGTATACCTTTCATTTCGCTGTCGTTTAGTTTGTATCCAGTTGAGTAGTTTGGTCTATCGTCAACTTCTACTCTAGCACCTTTTTCTTTTAATGCAGCGTATAATTCATCAACTTTTTCCATTACTCCACCTTTGTTTGCAGCTATAGGTATTATCATTACCTGAGTTGGAGCTATTCTTGGAGGTAGTACAAGACCTCTGTTGTCAGAGTGAGTCATTATAAGTCCACCTATTAATCTAGTTGATATACCCCAAGAAGTGTGGTATGGATGAGACATTCCACCTTCTCTATCTGCAAATGTTATATCGAATGCTTTAGTGAAGTGCTGTCCTAAGAAGTGACTTGTTCCTGACTGTAATGCTTTACCGTCGTGCATCATAGCTTCTATTGTGTATGTTCTTTCTCCACCAGCGAATTTTTCACTTTCAGATTTCTGTCCATCTATAACTGGCATAGCTAATAAGTCTTCACATACTTCTTTGTACATCTGAAGTATATCTAATGTTTCTTTTTCTGCTTCTTCGTATGTTTCATGTAGAGTATGACCTTCCTGCCATAAGAATTCAGAAGTTCTTAAGAATGGTCTAGTAGTTTTTTCCCATCTTACAACTGAACACCACTGGTTGTATAGGTATGGTAATTCTCTGTATGATTTTAACCATTTAGCATACATTGTACATATTATTGTTTCAGAAGTTGGTCTAACACATAGTCTTTCTTCTAAAGTTTTGTTTCCACCCTGAGTTACCCAAGCAACTTCTGGAGCAAAACCTTCAACGTGTTCTGCTTCTTTAGTTAATAAGCTTTCTGGTATTAATAGTGGGAAGTAGCAGTTTTTGTGTCCTGTTGCTTTTATTTTAGCATCGAAGAATTCCTGTATTTTTTCCCATAATGCGTATCCATAAGGTTTTATAACCATGAATCCTTTTACTGGAGCGTAGTCAACTAAGTCAGTTTTAGTAACAACATCTGTATACCACTGAGCAAAGTCTACCTCCATAGGTGTAATTTCTTCAACGAACTGTTTATCATTTTTTGCCATCTTTTTTATTCTCCTTTTTGATTTTATAGATTAATTTTTAATAATTATTTTTTATAATAAAAAAAGCCTTTCATCTCTTAATAGAGACGAAAGGCATAGTTTCCGCGGTACCACTCTAGTTAATCACAAAACATGTGATTCTCTTGCTGGAGTATAACGGCTCCATCCGTAGAGGTTGCTACCCCTCTAAGCTAAAAGATTGGTTCAGTTGCTTCCATCTAGAAATTTCTCATCAACATTTCCTCTCTGTAAGACTTTCACTACCTACTACTTCTTTATCATTGCAATCATATAAATTTTCTATAGATAATATAGTTTTATCCTATAGTCTATAGTTGTGTTATTTGTTTCACTTATACTCTCAATGATATATTATTTATTAAATTCTGTCAATAATAAACATATACTTTGTGCAGAAATTCCCTCACCACTTCCAGTAAATCCTAGTTTTTCTTCTGTTGTAGCTTTTACGTTTATATTTTTTATGTCTGTGTGCATTATTCTAGCAAAGTTTTCTCTCATCTGTGGTATGTGTGGAGCCATCTTTGGAGCCTGTGCAATTATAGTACAGTCTATGTTTCCAAGTATATATCCTTCTTCTTTCATAATTTCATATACATGTTCCATAAGTTTTAAACTGTCTGCTCCTTTAAACTTTGGATCTGTGTCTGGGAAGTGTTTACCAATATCTCCCATAGCCATAGCCCCAAGTATTGAGTCCATAACTGCATGTGTAAGTACATCTGCATCAGAATGTCCTAGCAATCCTTTTTCGTGAGGAATTTCAACTCCACCGATTATAAGCTTTCTATCTTCTACAAGTCTATGTACATCATATCCCATTCCAACTCTCATGTTATCTCTCCTATCTGTTTATAAAATTCCATTCATTTCTGTTTATTAAAATTCTACAGTTCCTTCAAAACCTCTTTTACTCACTTTATCCAAGATTTCATCTGGTATTTCTTTTAATGCATTGTCTAATTTTTCAATAATAGTTTCTTTATCTTTGGATAAGTTTCCGTGTAATCTTACAGCATTTGATGGATGTAATCCAAAGAATTCTATATCTCTTTCATCTAGTTTCTCGATAAACAATTTTTCTTCTTCTATGTTTTCTCTAAGAGTATTCTCATTGAATTTTCCTGTTGCCTTTAATTTTTCCAACTTACTTCCCTCATCAGCGTGAATACTTCCCACAAATACTATCTTTGGATTTAATTCATTGACAAGTTCCGCTGTTTTTATCGCATTTTCTCTACTCTTATCACTTCCACCACAGCCAGTTATTATGTTTATACTATAGTCCATTCCTGCATTTTCAAGTCTTTTAAACTCTCTTTTGGCAACTTCTACAGTATATCCCTTATTCATAAACTCGACCGCTTCTTCTAATCCAGACTCTATCCCTACATTTAAATTGTTTATTTTAAGTTTTCTAAGCTCTTTTAACTCATCATCCGTTTTATTAATGATATTCTTTATTGTAGCAAACATAGAGATATTTTCCACTTCAGGAATAATCTCCTCTATCTTTTCAGCAATCTGTTTTAACTTATCTGCACTTAAAACAAAAGGATCTCCATTTTCTAAAAATACTTTCTTTATTCTTTTTCTTCTCCCCCTCGCTTCTCTTAAATCAGCTTCAATCTGTTCCATACTTTCAACTTCAAAAGGAACATCTTTGTACATAGTGCAGAACGTACACTTATTGTGGCTACACCCTGCTGTTACTTGGAGCAAAAGAGAATTAACTTCAAATGGAGGTCTGTAAGTCGTTCCTGTGTATTTCATAGAATCACCTACTTTTAGTATCTTAGCTTTTTTATTCATTACTTTTTTATTATTTTTGTACTATCTTAATATTTATATGTTATTTTTAAGAATTTATTCCCCGGGAAATAACTTCTGATATAGGCAGATCCTCAGGACTAGTTATCTTAATATTGTCGTAACTTCCCTGAATCATATACACCTTATGACCTGCATGTTCTGCAATCATAGCATCATCAGTTCCATAGAAACCATCTCTATATGCAAGCTCATAGGCTTCTTTTATCAAGTTAAAATCAAAAGATTGTGGTGTCTGAGCAGCCCAAAGATTTGCCCTATTTGGAGTATCTACTATCTCATTTCCATCGACAACCTTTATAGTATCCTTGACCATAACACCGACAACAGTTGCCTTTAACTTCTTAGTTTCATTAACAGCATTCTCTATAATCTCATCTGTAACAAAAGGTCTCGCACCATCGTGGATAAGTAAAATATCACAATCAGGACTAACTTTCTCAAGACCATTGTTTATAGTATCCTGTCTCTCCTTACCCCCGTAAGATATAACTATATCCTTAAACCCATACTTCTCTATTATATTCTCTCTAACAAACTCTTCTTCCTCCTCCTTAATACAAAGAACAATCTCTTCTATCAAAGGAGAATTATAAAACCTCTCTATAGTATGAGCAACAATCTCTTTATCATTTATCTTTATAAACTGCTTATTCATCCCTGCATTCATCCTCTTACCACTACCAGCGGCAACAATCATAACAGTATTCATATCGTATATCCTTTCCAAAACATAATCATCTAACCTTATTTTATCATTATTTACAAAATATAAAAAGGAACATCAAAAGACGTTCCTTTAAACTGACTTTTTAATAGTTATTTTTTATTATACAGTTTAACATTTTACCAGATAAGAAAATAGGAAAAATATTAATAGTGATTATCTGCAGACATGTGCAACCTCTAAAAAGCTCCGCTTTTGCACATGTCGAAGCCATGAACATTAATATTCTTCCTATTTTCTTATCATCCATCTCATTTTAAAAACTTCCCTTTGCATTATCTCAATGTAAATATATTTAAAAATGTAGATGAAAAAAAGAGAAACAAATTCGATAGCGACAATCGGCTTGCCGCCTGGAGCATCGAATTGTTTCTCTTTTTGAGTCTCTCTATTTTAAATTATTTACAAGCTTTAACTATGTCTGCTGCAGTTAGTCCGTAGTGTTCTAGTAATGCAGCTGGTGATCCTGACTGTCCAAATACGTCTTTAACACCTATTCTAGTTACTTTAACTGGATGTTCTTCTGCTAATAATTCACATACTGCAGAACCTAATCCACCTATTATACTGTGTTCTTCAGCTGTAACAACTTTTCCTGTTTTCTTAGCTGATGCTAAAACAAGTTCGTTGTCTAAAGGTTTTATTGTAGATATGTTTATTACTTCTGCATCTATTCCATCTGCTTTTAAAGTTTCAGCAGCTTCTAATGCTTTAGCAACCATTATACCTGTAGCTATTATAGATACATCTTTACCTTCTTTAACTACTTCACCTTTTCCTAATTCGAATTTGTATGATTCGTCATGTATAACTGGAGTAGCAGCTCTACCAAATCTTAAGTACATTGGTCCAACGTATTCAGCTGCAGCTAATACCATCTGTCTAGCTTCAACAGCATCTGCTGGGTTTAATACTACCATGTTTGGTAAACTTCTCATTAGTGAAATATCTTCTATTGCCTGGTGACTTCCTCCGTCTTCCCCAACTGTAACACCTGCATGAGTAGCAGCTATTTTAACATTTATATTTGGGTAGCATATAGAGTTTCTTATCTGTTCAAATCCTCTACCTGCTGCGAATATTGCAAAAGTACTTGCGAAAGGTATTTTTCCAGATACTGCAAGACCTGCTGCTGTACCCATCATATCACCTTCTGCTATACCCATATCGAAGAATCTTTCTGGGCATGCTTTTTTGAACATTGCAGTTTTTGTAGCTCCTGCTAAGTCTGCATCAAGAACTACTATATCTTTATTTTCAACTAATTCTACTAGTGTTTTTCCATAAGCCTCTCTAGTTGCTATACTTTCCATTATTTAAGTCCTCCTTCTAAGTCTTCTAATGCTTTAGCTGTTTCTTCAGCGTTTGGAGCTTTACCATGCCATCCAGCCTGGTCTTCCATGAATGAAACTCCTTTACCTTTTACTGTTTCACATATAACTATAGAAGGTCTTCCTTCTTCTTCTTTAGCCATTTCTATAGCTTTTTTTATCTGATCGAAATCATGTCCGTCTATAGATATTACATTCCATCCGAATGCATCGAATTTTTTAGCTATTTTTCCAAGGCTCATAACTTCATCATTAGAACCATCTATCTGTAAACCATTGTGGTCTAAGAAAGCTATTATGTTATCTAATTTGTAGTGAGCAGCACTCATTGCAGCTTCCCATATCATACCTTCCTGAACTTCTCCATCTCCAAGAAGAGCGTAAACATTGTAGTCTTTACCATCTAATTTAGCTGCTAAAGCCATTCCGTTTGCTGCTGATAATCCCTGTCCTAAAGAACCTGTTGACATATCAACACCTGGAGTTTTTTTCATATCAGGATGTCCCTGAAGCATAGCACCAAATTTTCTAAGTTTTAGTAATTCTTCTTTAGGGAAGTATCCTCTTTCAGCTAATACTGCATATAAAGCTGGTGCACCATGACCTTTAGAAAGAACGAATCTATCTCTGTCTTCCCATTTTGGGTTAGAAGGGTCTATATTCATAGCATCAAAGTATAATACTGTTAGTATATCTGCTGCTGATAATGATCCTCCTGGATGACCTGATTTTGCTTCTGAAACTGACTTAATAATGTCAATTCTTACTTCTTTTGCAATAGCTTTTAATTCATTATTGTTCATTTCACTAATTCCTTTCTAATTTTTATTTTCTCTATTTTGAAAGTAGCCTAAGCAACTTTACACTATCATTTTTTATTTTACAATTAATTCTTAGGTTTTGCAAATATCATTCTACCTGCTGGTGTCTGAAGAACAGATGTTACTAGTACTTTTATAGTCTGACCCATGTATTTTTTACCACCGTCTACAACTATCATAGTACCGTCATCAAGGTATGCTATACCCTGCTGAGCTTCTTTACCTTCTTTAACAACCTGTACTACCATATCTTCACCTGGTATAGCAACTGGTTTAACAGCATTTGCAAGCTCGTTTATATTTAGAACCTCAACGCCCTGGAACTGGGCAACTTTGTTTAAATTGAAGTCATTTGTAACAACTTTTCCACCTAATACCTGAGCTAGTTTTAATAATTTACTATCTACTTCAGCTATTTCTGGGAAATCCTGTTCGCTTATTTCAACTTCTATATTTAATTCCTTCTGGATTATGTTTAATATATCTAGTCCTCTTCTACCTCTTACTCTTTTTAAGTCATCAGCAGAGTCGGCTATGTGTCTAAGCTCCTCTAGTACGAATGCTGGTATTATTAGTTTACCTTCTATAAAGCCTGTCTGGCATATATCTGCTATTCTTCCATCTATTATTACACTTGTGTCTAATACTTTTGGAGGAATTGCTGCACCACAATCTTTGACTTCTTCTTTTAATTTTTCACATTCTTTTTCTTGCTCTTTTTCTTTAGCAAGAGAAACTGCTAATCTTTTGTTTAATTTACCAAAATTGGCAAGGTCATTTTTACTCTTAAGAGCTATTCTAACTCCTAAGTATCCCAGTACTAAGTATACAAGTACTGATATTGCTTTACCTACTATAGGTATAGAGTTTATAAGTCCACTTACAAGATAGGCTATTACAAAACCAACTATAAGACCTACAGATCCAAGTAGTATATCAACCTGAGGGTATCTTGATATTTCTTTTTCTGCGGCCCTAGCTATTTTTCTAATTTTGTTCATAACCCAAGGCTCTATTAAATAAAATATGATTCCTAATACTAAACCTGCTACTACAGCTGCTACTGCTTCGTATGTTTTATTGTTATATGTTAATACTTTAAAATTCTGTGTTACTGATACGTAAGTAGAAGAACCTACGATTAAACCTAATCCACCAATTAAAAATCTTACTATCTTCTTAATCAATGTATCACCTCCCCTATTATATTTTATTATTATAGACTAAATTTTAACTTATGTACAACAAAATTAGCAAACTTCACCAAAATTTCACCAATTTTGCCACATTTTTCCCCAACTTAGTCTATTATATCATTTTTTTATATAAATTGTATAATTGCATTTTTATTCCTCAGGTTTTAAATATGTCTATCCAATAATGCTAGCTGTTTCATTTTTACAAGCCCATTTCTTATGTAAGTAGCTCTTATTTCTCCTATTCCTTCTACCTCGTCTAACTCTTCTATTGAAGCACCTAGTATATCTTGGAAATTATCAAAATAATTGACTAAGTTTTCTATTATTGTTCTAGGTAATCTGTGAATCTTATTAAGTACTCTATAACCTTTTGTTTTTATAGGCATATCCATATTTTCCGATACGCCTGTATAGCCAAGCAGTCTAGCTATATTTGTAAGGTCTAGTAGTTCATCTTCTGTAAGGTTTGCTAATTTTTCCTTAAATTCACTAGAAGCTACCTGTGTTCCATAGTCTTTTAATACTAGCTCCCGGTCTTCTCTTGTACTACCCATAAGTTCTTCAAGCTGCATTTTTATAAGTGCACCTTCGACTCCTAATTCTAGTAAATAACTTTCTATTATATCAGTAACCCTCATTACCATTTCAATTTTTTGTAATACTAACGCTACGTCGTATATAGTTACAAAACCATTGAATTCAAGCGTGTTTAAGCTCGCAACTGCTTGGTCTAATACAGATTTATATTTTTCAAGAGTTTGAAGTGCCTGATTTGCCTTAGTGAATATTTTTGATATGTCTTCAACTACATACTTCTGATCCCCTTTATAGACAGATATTACATTTCTTCTCTGTGATATTGCAATTACAATAGCTTTAGTCTGTTTTGCAACCCTCTCAGCAGTTCTATGTCTAGTACCTGTTTCTGATGTTTTTATAGAATAATCTGGAATTAGTTGCGTGTTTGCGTATAATATCTCATCTACATCAGAATTTAACACTATTGCACCGTCCATTTTTGCAAGTTCATAAAGATATGACGGAGTATATTCAACGTGTATAGCAAATCCACCGTCTACTAAATTCATAACACTTTCATCATTTGCTATTACTATAAGTCCTCCTGTTTTAGCCTTTAGGACATTATCTAGTCCTTGTCTAAGAGGAGTCCCTGGAGATATCATTTTAAGTACTTCTTTTCTCATTGTTTTATCTGTTACATATACATCCATGTACTAACTACTCTCCCCTCAATACCATATTTATAGCCTGTCTTACATTTTCAACTGGCCATATTTCTATACCTTTTACATCTTTTACAGCTTCATAATTAGATTTTGGAATTATTATTTTTTTGAAGCCTAATTTTCTGCATTCAGATATTCTTTTTTCAATGTAGCTTACTCCCCTTATTTCTCCAGTAAGTCCAACTTCTCCAGTAACAGCAACTTCTCCGCTTATCGGTATGTTTCTAAATCCAGATGCAACTGCTAGTATAACACCTAAATCCATAGATGGCTCATTTATCTTTATTCCACCTACTATGTTTAAGTATACGTCTTGATTTTGTATCTGCATTCCAGCTCTTTTTTCAAGCACCGCAAGTAGTAAATTTACCCTATTAAAATCTATTCCTGTAGCTGTTCTTCTAGGTATACCAAAGCTAGTCGGCGATACAAGTGCCTGAAGCTCTAGTAACATCGGTCTTGTACCCTCTACAGTCGATACTATTACTGATCCAGATGCGTTTTCTGGTTTTTCTGAGATAAGCGCTTTTGATGGGTTTTCAAGCTCTTGTAGCCCTTTTTCACTCATTTCAAATACACCTAGTTCATTTGTAGAACCAAATCTGTTTTTTACAGCTCTTATAAGTCTGTATGTATTATATCTCTCCCCTTCAAAGTAAAGTACTGTATCGACCATGTGCTCCATTATCTTTGGACCTGCTAAAGATCCTTCTTTTGTTACATGTCCAACGACAAATGTAGATATTCCCATTTTTTTAGAAATTCTCATAAATCTAGAAGTACCCTCTTTTATCTGGCTAACTGTACCCGGTGCCGAAGCTATATCCGGTGTAAATACAGTCTGAATTGAGTCCAATATTATAAGATCTGGGTCAAATCCTTCTAAGTTATGTTCTATTATGTTTAAGTTGTTTTCTGCCATTATATACAGATTTTCTGATTTCGCATTTAATCTTTCGGCTCTCATTTTTATCTGAGATTCTGATTCTTCTCCAGATATATATAGCACTTTCTTTCCTGACTGTGCAACACTTTCAGATACTTGTAAAAGTAGTGTTGATTTACCAATCCCAGGGTCTCCACCTACAAGTACAAGTGATCCTCTAACTATTCCACCACCTAATACTCTGTTTAACTCATTTATTCCACTAGAGAATCTTTCTTCATGTTTTATTGTTATTGAGTTTATGTTTACAGGTTTCTGTGATGATTTATCTATTACAAAAGTTTCTCTATGATTACTTTTTGAACTTTTATCTTCTATTTCCTCCACAAATGTGTTCCACTTCATACATTCTGGACATTTTCCAAGCCATTTTGGATTTTCGTATCCACATGACTGACATACGTATTTTGTTTTTATTTTTGCCATTATAAATTTCCTTCTTCTATATTTTTACAAAAAAATATTGTCCTATATAATTTTATCACATATATAGGACAATATCTTAAAATATTATGTTAAACTCTAAGTTTTTTGTTCAAATAAATTTATTTTTTAGCTGCTGCAACTATTTTTTCAGCTATCTGGTTAGGAACTTCTGCATATCTAGCAAATTCCATTTCAAAGTATCCTCTACCCTGAGTCATAGCTCTTAAATCTATTGCATATTTGAATGTTTCCGCCTGAGGAGCTTCAGCTATTAATAACTGTTTTCCATTGTCAGTAGGTTCCATACCTAGTATTTTACCTCTTCTCTTGTTTATATCTCCCATAACATCTCCCATGTATTCATCTGGTATTGTTATAGAAAGTTTCATGATTGGTTCAAGAAGTACTGGCTGTGCTTCTTCCATACCTTTTTTGAATGCTATAGAAGCTGCCATTTTGAATGCCATTTCAGAAGAGTCAACATCGTGATAAGAACCATCGTAAAGAGTAGCTTTTATGTTACTTACTGGGTATCCAGCTAGTATACCTTTTGCCATACTTTCTTTTAATCCTTTTTCAACTGCTGGTATGTACTGTTTTGGAACTGAACCACCGAATATTTCTTCATCAAATTCAAATTCATTTTCACATCTTTCAAATCTGATTTTTACATCTCCGTACTGTCCATGTCCACCAGATTGTTTTTTATGTTTTCCTTGAACATCTGATTTACCTTTTATTGTTTCTCTATATGCAACTTTAAGGTCGCTAAGTTCTACTTCTGTACCAAATTTGTCTTTCATTTTGTTTATTATTGTTTTTAGATGAAGTTCACCCTGTCCACCTAGAAGAGCCTGTTTTGTTTCAGCATTTCTATAGAAGTGAAGTGTTGGATCTTCTTCTGTTAGTTTAGCTAATATTGTACCAACTTTTTCGTCGTCGTTTTTGTTTTTAGGACTAACAGCATAGTATATCTGTGGTTTAGGGAAGTTTATTTCATCTTCTGGTATTTCATCTTTGCAAGTAGAGATAGTATCTCCTGTTTTTAATGTTGGAGATTTAGCAACTATTATTATATCTCCTGCTTTTGCTGATTCAAGTTCTATAAGTTCGCTTCCGTTTATAGAGTATATATTTGCTAATTTATCTTTTACTTCTCTGTTTAGGTTGTATACTTCTGTTTCTTTCTTAACTGTACCCTGAACTATTTTTATGTAAGACATTTTTCCTACGAATGGGTCTACTACAGTTTTGAATACCTGTCCTTTGAATGGACTTTCATTGTCAAGATATGTAGGTTCTATATAGTTTGATATAGTTTCTATTATTTCTTTTGTTCCTACGTTATTTATAGTTGATCCAGATATAACTGGTATTATGTCACCTTTATGAACTCCTATGATTATACCTTTCTGTATTTCTTCTTTCGTTAATTCTTCTCCACTGAAGTATTTTTCTAAAGTTTCATCGTCAGTTTCAGCTATTAATTCCATAAGAGCTTCTTTCATGCTTATTGCCTGTTCTTTGAATTCGCCTTCTAAGTCATCTACATTTTCAAAAACATTGTGTAGTCCGCAGAATTTTTTGTCTTTGTATATTGGGCTTATCATAGCTATTATTTTATGAGCGAATTTTCCGTTTAGCATTTCTATAACGTCTTTATATCTAGCTTTTTCATTATCTATTTTATTTATAAACATTAGTTTTGGTATTCCTTCAGTAAGCTCTATTGCTTTTTCAGTTCCTACCTGTAATGGATCTGTTGCATCTATTACTATAACAGCTAAATCACATACTTTTAAAGCTGATATAACATCACCACTGAAATCAGAATAACCTGGAGTGTCCAGTAAATTGAATTTATAGTCGTCGTATTCTATTGGGATAAGACCCATACTATAAGTCATATTTGCTTTTGCAGTAAGTTTAGGTATTTTTTTTTCATTTGCTACGTGAGATATTGTTTCTATAAGATTTGTTTTCCCACATCCACTGTGACCTAATATTGCTACATTTCTTATCATTTTGCTATCATATACTTTCATATGAACACCCACCTTTGAGAATAGTAATTTTTTTAAATTAATAAAATAATTTGCAATTTGTTTAGAGCCGAAGAACAACTCTACAATGTATTAAATTCTATATATAAATACGTTTTCCTCTTTTATTTTGAAAATTTTTTAACTTTTTCGAAAAATATTTTTCTCAACTAATTTTTTGTCTTTTTATGATAATTTTTCTATTTCTCAACGACTTCTTTTACTTTATTTTTAAGTCTAGTTAAATCGTCTTCATTTGGGTGATTTAAAGCTTCTTCAAAGTTTTTAATTAAACTTAGTATTTGTTCGTCACCTGGTTTTTCAGCTAACATTTTTTCATATCTAGCTTTAACACCTTGCTGCATTTTACCCTGGCACATAAATTCACCGATTACTTCACAGCTTTTATTTATTTCTTTTTTTACATTGTTTATTACCATGTTTAGATAGTCTTCATCTCCAGCTCCAGCTGATCCAAATATGAATACTTTTTTATCTTTTAATTCTGATATAAAGTCTTTTATTTCTTCGTTACAAGTTCCCTTATCTGTCCAAAATCCTATAAATATTACATCTGATTTTTTGGCTTTTTCATCTGGCTGTCCAAAATAAACACATTCTGAACCTAGTACTTCTTCCACATTATCTGCTAATAATTTTGTATTTCCTGTAGATGTTGCATAAACAACTGAATAATTCATATCTATTTCCTCTTTTCTATAAATAATTTTACTAACTAAATTATATCACTTTTTAATAATTATGTTTTAAAATATTTTATTGAGATTCTAATTAATAATATACTATTTTTTATTTTATAAATGTAAAAAATAAGGAATAAGTTTAATAACTTATTCCCTAGATGTATTGCTTTTATTAATTTATTCTGTTTCTTTCATTATCATAAGTAACTGTTTGTCTACTACCATGTCACCGTCTGCAACTTTGATAGATTTTATTACACCATCAGTTTTAGCAACTATGTTAGTTTCCATTTTCATAGCTTCTATTACTATTAATGGCTGGTTCTTAGTTACTTCGTCTCCTTCTTTTACAAGAAGTTTAACCACTTTACCTGGTATACTTGCACCTATCTGAAGTGGATCTCCCATATCAGCTTTTTCAACATGGTTTATAGCTCCTGAGAAGTTGTTATCTTTGATTTCAACAGATCTCATCATTCCATTTAATTCAAAGTCAACTGTTCTGAATCCATCTTCTTTAACGTCACCTATATCAGTAAGTCTTATAGTTAGGTTTTTACCTTCTTCTATTTCAACTTCACATTCTTCATTTTTGTTTAATCCGTAGAAGAATACGTCACTTTCTAGTTTAGATATTTCATTGTATTCATTGATATGTTCTAAGTATTCTTCATATACTTTTGGATATAATGCGTAGCTTATCGCCTGAAGGTCTGTTACTTCTTTTAGTTCGAATTTTTCTTTTAAGTGCTGTTTTATAGCATCGAAATCTTCTGCTGGTAGAAGTGAACCTGGTCTTACAGTTATAGCTTCTTCACCTTTTAGTACTACTTCTGATAATTCTTTTGGTACTCCACCTTCTGGCTGTCCTATCATACCTTTGCAGTAGTCAACTACTGAGTCTGGGAATGCAAGGTGTTTTCCTTCTTCGTATATGTTTTCTTTTGTTAAGTTGTTTTTAGACATGAATATTGCTAAGTCCCCAACTACTTTTGATGATGGAGTAACTTTTATTATGTCACCAACTATTTCATTTGCAACTTTGTAGTTTTCTTTTACTTCATCGAATCTACCTACTAATCCTAAGCTGTCTGCCTGAGGTTTTAAGTTAGTGTACTGTCCACCTGGTATTTCGAAGTTGTATATTTCTGCACAAGAGTTTGTAAGGTCTGATTCAAATCTTTTGTATACTTTTCTTAAGTCTTTGTAGTATCTTCCAAGCTGATCATATCCGTATAAGTCTATTCCTGTGTCTCTTTCTGTGTGTTTTAATGCTTCAACTATAGCATTTAGAGAAGGCTGACTTGTTAATCCTGCCATTGATTCTAATGCACAGTCTATTATGTCTACTCCTGCTTCTGCTGCCATTAAGCAAAGTGCAACACCGTTTCCACTTGTGTCGTGAGTATGTAGGTGTATAGGAGCTTTTACTTCTTTTTTAAGTTCTTTTACTAGAGTGTATGCAGCATAAGGTTTTAATAGACCTGACATGTCTTTTATTGCTATTATGTCAGAACCTAATGCTTCTAATTCTTTGGCCATTTTTATGTAGTATTCTAGGTTATATTTAGATTTGCTCTTATCTAATATATCTCCTGTGTAGCACATTGTACCTTCTACTATTTTTCCAGTTTCTAAAGCTGTTGTTATAGATGGTTTCATGTTTTCTACCCAGTTTAGTGAGTCGAATATTCTAAATACGTCTATTCCTTCTCTTGCAGATGCTTTTATGAATTCTTCTATTACATTGTCTGGATAGTTTTTGTATCCAACAGCGTTAGAAGCTCTTAGTAACATCTGGAAGTTTATATCTGGTATAGCTCCTCTTAATTTCTGAAGTCTTTTCCATGGAGATTCTTTTAGGAATCTATATGCAACGTCGTATGTAGCTCCACCCCACATTTCAAGTGAGAATAAGTCTTTCTGATATTTATCAGTTGCTTCTGCTACGTTTAAGAAGTCATTAGTTCTAAATCTAGTAGCTAGTAATGACTGATGAGCATCACGCATAGTTGTATCAGTTAATAATACTTTTTTATCGTTTGCTATTCCTTCTATGTATGCTTTTTTACCAAGTCTTTCAAATTTAACTTTACTTCCTTCTATTATAGGAACTTCTCTTGATAAGTCTGGTTCATGTAATGCATCGAATCTTGGTTTTTCTGCACATTTATTTTCATTTACTATTACGTTTCCTATGTACTGTAATAGTTTAGTTCCTCTGTCTTTACTTTCCTGTATATCGAATAGTTCTGGGTTTTCATCTATGAATTTAGTTGAGCATAAACCTTTTTCAAATTGAGGGTTGTTAAGTACGTTTACAAGGAATCCTACATTTGTTTTAACCCCTCTAACTCTCATTTCTTTTATAGATCTTAGAGTTTTGTTTATAGCTCCTTTGAATGTTCTATCATAAGAAATTGTTTTAACAAGTAAGCTGTCGTAGTATGGGCTTATGTTTGCACCTGTAAATCCATTTCCACCATCAAGTCTTATACCAAATCCTGAACCAGTTCTGTATACCTGTATTTTTCCTGTGTCAGGCATGAAGTTGTTTTTAGGATCTTCAGTAGTAACACGGCACTGTATAGAGTATCCTCTAAGCTGTACGTCATCCTGAGATTTTATGTCTATTTCAGGGCTATCTAAAGAGTAGCCTTCTGCAACTAGTATCTGGCTCTGAACTATGTCTATTCCTGTTACCATTTCAGATACAGTGTGTTCAACCTGTATTCTTGTGTTCATTTCTATGAAGTAGTGGTTTCCATGTTTATCAACAAGGAATTCTAATGTACCAGCACTTGAGTATCCAACGTGTTTAGCAAGTTTTACTGCATCAGCACATATTTCCTGTCTAGTTTTTTCACTTAAAGAGAATGCTGGTGCGTATTCTATTATTTTCTGATGTCTTCTCTGAACAGAGCAGTCTCTTTCATAAAGATGTACTAAGTTTCCATACTGGTCACCTAATATCTGTACTTCTATATGTTTTGGATCTTCTATATATTTTTCTATGAATATTATATCTTCACCAAATGCTTTTCTTGATTCACTACAAGCTGTTTCATATTCTAATTCTAAGTCTTCTTCACGATGAACGATTCTCATACCTCTACCGCCACCACCGTTAGAAGCTTTTATCATTACTGGATAACCTATCTGAGCTGCAACTTCTTTAGCTTCAGCTGTAGATTTTATAGCTTTTTCTACACCAGGTATAGTCTGCACATTTACCTCGTGAGCTATTTTTTTAGAGTTTATTTTATCTCCCATAAGATCCATTATTTCTGAAGATGGACCTATGAATGTTATTCCATTTTCTTCACATTTTCTAGCAAATTCTGCATTTTCAGCTAAGAATCCATATCCAGGATGTATAGCATCTACTTTCTTTCTTTTAGCTAAAGCTATTATTCCATCTATATCAAGATATGCATCTATAGGACCTTTTCCTTCTCCTATTAAGTAAGATTCGTCAGCTTTAGTTCTGAATAATCCATATTTATCTTCTTTACTGTATATACCTACACTTTTTATTCCAAGTTCTGAACATGCTCTAAATATTCTTATAGCTATTTCACCTCTGTTAGCTACAAGTATTTTATTAAACTTTTTAGTCATCAGATTATCCTCCTTATTTATTCTTATATTGATAATATCACTTTTAATCTTATCTAAAAATATTAGACTCCACTATATAAATCTAAGGTAAATATTTTCTTTCATAAAGAATTATTTTCCCACTTTCCTATAATAATATCATTTTTATTTTCAAAATTAAAGTAAATAGTATTTTTTTTAGTGTCTTGTTTATTATAACACTAATTAAACGGCTTTTTACTTTTATTTTTAAATTTATTAATAAATAAGTGATTTTTTTGAAATTTTCAAAAAAAAATAACTCTCCTCAATTAGAGAGTTATGATTATTAATCATTTTAATATATAAGCTTTTCATCGTTTTAATATTATATTTTTACATAGTAGCAATAAATATATAATATTTTATTAACAATCTTATTAAAATACTATTTTTTATTTTTCAAAAAATAAAAAAAGATTACGTGGCTACGTCCTACTCTCCCAGGGGCCT
>NZ_QUGE01000016.1:0-46565 GCF_003478825.1 Peptoclostridium sp. AF21-18 | reverse complement strand
ACCCTTCGAGATATTTTATGATAAACTGTTGCACTTAGCTTGACAATTCGCCCTAAATAAAAAGGAAATCCCGGGAGTAGAAAATTTAATAGCTTTAAAAGTTAGAACGATTTAAAACTATTCGATGAGGTGGTAGAGATATGAGAAAAAATAAAAATAAATTAGTGGCAGTTATTATGGCATTTGGAATGACTATTGTGCCTATAACTCAAGTAAATGCAATGGAAATAGGCAATATAGATGAAATAGTAGAAAGCAAAACGGATACTTCAGATTTTGGTGATGATTACGAGGAAAGCTCATCATTTGAAATAAGGAATGAATTAGATCTTAGAAAATTTGCTGAGATGGTAAATTCTGGAAAAGATTTTGCTGGCAAAAAAGTAGTTATACCTAAAGAAATAGGAAAAATAGAACTTTCTGGCGAGTGGACTCCAATAGGAAAGGCTAGAATAGATATACACAATGGTAAAAATTACTCTGAAAGCGAAAGAAGTTTTAAAGGGGAATTTGACGGAAATGGATGCGAAATCTCTGGATTAAGACTAAAAAATATATATGCTGATTCAAATACTTTAGGCTTATTTGGAGCGATAAGAAATGCTAAAGTTGGAAATTTAGTATTCACAGATGTAAATATAGATATAAAAGATTTAGCTCAGAGTGATCAAAATTTACAGACTAGTACAGGAACAGCAGTAGGTGTATCACTTGGAGAAAGTGATGTACATGATGTAACTGTAAAAAGTGGAAATATTTCAATTGGAAGTGGAGCAGCAATTGTAGGTATGGCGGTTAATTCAGGAAATATTTACAACAACATAAATGAAGTAGATGTCAATACAAATCAAAATGAAGCGATATTAGGTGGAATAGTTGGAAAAGCATACTATATAGATTCTAATATAGATATAAATAATAATATAAACAATGCAAATATTGGCTCTTATGGGGCTATTAAAGAAAATGAAAAAGCAAGTGTAACAGGTGGGATAGTAGGATTTTCATCAGCCAATGTTTTTGAAAATGAAAATGTATCTCCAGAAAATGTAAAAGAGTCAAACTCAGTTATATCTGGTGGAATAGTAGGAATACAGACAACATACGGAGATGTATTTTTGAATAAAAATAGTACTACTGTAACAGCAGATAGATTTGCAGGTGGAATAATTGGATTGATAAGCTACAACAACCATGGCGATGAACGGAAAATAGGTAAGATATCAGTAAAAGAGAATAAAAATAGTGCGGATGTAATATCTAACCATAATAGAGGAGTAGTAGGTGGGATAGTTGGTCAAATCTACAATACTGCTGATGTTTCTGCCAATACCAACACAGCGAGTAAAATAAGTGGTGGTGAAAAAGGGTATTCAGCTGGAATAGTTGGAAATATGATATTTGGCGATAACTACTTATTCTCAAATGATGATGAATTGAATATATATGTTTACGAAAATATAAGTACTACAGAGATTTCAAATTTAATTGGAAATAAAAATCGTATAAATCTATATGCTAATGGAGAAAATATAGAAAGACATTTTATCTCTGAAAATAATTCAAATGAAATAAAATTAGTACAGAACGAGGATCAAGATAAAAAATCAAACGATATGGAAATAGATGAGGATAAGTTTGAAGAAGTAACTAAAGAAGAAAATAAGATTGATAAAGATAAAGAAGTAAAAGATGAGAAGATAAATTCAGAAAGTCAAAAGATAGTTGGAAAAGATAGATACGATACTGCAGCTAAGGTAGCTACTAATATTGGAAAATACAATAAAGCGATATTAGTAAATGCAGAAAATAGTATGTCAGACGGACTATCAGCAGCAGGTTTATCTGGAAAAGAAAAAGCTCCAATACTTCTAGTTAAAAAAGATAGTATTCCTCAGAGTACTTTAGAAAAATTAAAAAACGTAGATAAAGTATATATAATAGGTGGAAATAATGCTATAAGCGAAAATGTTGAAGCTGAACTAAAAAACATAAAAAATATAAAATCTATTGAAAGATTAGCAGGAAAAGATAGAGTAGAAACATCTAAAGCAGTAGCAAGAGAGATAAAAGAGTACTCAAAAGTATTTGTTGTAAATGGATATAAAGGTGAGGCAGATGCTATGTCAGCATCACCTCTAGCTGCAAAATATAAAGCACCAATAATTTTGACAAATGGGAAAAATATTGAAGTAGATAAAAAAGATGTAGAGTATTATGTAATAGGTGGAGAAGCTGTTGTAGATAATAGTATAGTAAAAGAATTATCAGCAACAAGAATATCTGGAAAAGATAGATATGAAACAAATAGAAAAGTTATAGCTAGATTTTATAAAAATAAAAGTAAACTTTATATAGCAAATGGAAGAACTCTTGTAGATGCACTTACTAGTTCAAATTTAGCAAAAGAAGATGGAATAGTACTTGTATCTGAAAACACGGATAATAGTATATTAAATGGGAAAAATATAATCCAAATAGGTGGTATGAACTTCAAAATAAAAAAATAAAATAAAAATTTTAAAAAATATCTCAAAAACTTCCCCAAAATAAAACCTCCCTCTGTATTGTATAGTGAAAAGAAAAAAGAAAGCAAACTTACATAGAATATTCTATAAATGCAAAGGGAGGAAAAGAAAATGACAAAGAGAAGTTTAGTATTAGGATTAGCAGGAGTTTTATTAATAAGTGGACTATCATTTGCAGCAACTCAAGAAGGTGGAAAAACAATATCTCAGGCAGATGCTGAAAAAATAATGCTTAATAAAATACCTAATGGAAAAATAGAAAAAATATACTTAGATGAAAGAGATAGAGAGTATAAAGCTATAGTTAAAAAGGGAAATGAAGTATATGAAATAGAAGTAGATTCATCAAATGGAAATATAACTGATTTTGACAAAGAATACGTGGAAAATCAGAATAATAACAATTCTAGCAATCAGGGTAATCAAAACAACAATCAGAACAGTAATCAGAATAATAGCCAAAACAAACCAAATAATGACGTAATATACGATGATGATAAATATGATGACGATAGATACGATGATAAAGACGATTATGATGACAAGTACGATGACGATAGATATGACGATAAAGATGATTGTGATGATTACGATGATAGATACGACGATGACCATGATGATAAATATGACGATGATAGACATGATCACGACGACCAAGATGACTTCGACGATTGCGATGAAGACTAATCAAAATAAATATCGATTATAAATGTAGAAGATAGATGCTGCTTTTCATATAAACCCTAACATAAAAGAAGGTAGTTCCAAATTGGAGCTATCTTTTTTTTACAAAAATATAAAAAAATTTTTGAATAGAGTTATTGTAAAAAAGTATATAGATATAAAAAATATAGCGCTATAGGAAAACTTTATTTTCAAAGCTTAGATGTCTTTTTGAGTGTTTTTTGATTTCAATAATGAGGGTAAAATCTAAAAAATAAAGCGAAAAAGTGGCTAAATTTTAATATTCTGTTAAAAATTATGCTTTTTAAAAGCTGTATTTTGTGATAATATTAATCATGAAAGACGTTTAAAAAACTAGACATAGCCGGGGATAAAAAAGAAACAAAAAAATTTTTAGTGTAGCCATTGATATTTTTTAAACAAATATGATATAGGTTAAAATAATATATAATTATCTGAATAAAAAAATTTAAAAATAAGGAGGAAGTCTTATGATTTATTCAGCAGAAGTAAACAATATGTGTACAATAAAAAAAGGACCAAACCACGGTCCAGCTCCAATTCCAGAAGAAGGAAAATGGGTAAAAGTTAAAGAAGTAACTGATATAAGTGGATTAACTCACGGTATAGGTTGGTGTGCTCCACAGCAGGGTGCTTGTAAATTAACTTTAAATGTTAAAGACGGTATAATAGAAGAAGCATTAGTTGAAACAATAGGATGTTCAGGAATGACTCATTCAGCAGCTATGGCATCTGAAATATTACCAGGAAAAACTATATTAGAAGCATTAAATACTGACCTTGTATGTGATGCTATAAACACTGCAATGAGAGAAATATTCTTACAGATAGTATACGGAAGAAGCCAGACTGCTTTCTCTGAAGGTGGACTTCCAGTAGGTGCAGGTCTTGAGGATTTAGGAAAAGGTCTAAGAAGCCAGGTTGGTACTATGTACGGAACATTAGCTAAAGGACCAAGATACCTTGAAATGGCTGAAGGTTATGTAACAAGAGTAGGTCTTGACGAAAACGACGAAATAATAGGATACGAATTCGTTAACCTAGGAAGAATGATGGAAATGATAAAAGGCGGAAAAGACGCTAACGAAGCTATGGAAGCTGCAAAAGCTACTTACGGAAGATTTAACGACGCTGTTAAATACGTAGACCCAAGACACGAATAATATCTATAAGGAAGGTGAAAATAATGGCATTATTTGAAAGTTATGAAAGAAGAATAAACCAGATAACTCCAGTTCTAGAAAAATACGAATTAGGAACTTTAGAAGATTGTAGAGAACTTTGCAAAAGCAAAGGATTTGATCCATATGAAATAGTAAAAGAAACTCAGGCTATAGCATTCGAAAATGCAGGTTGGGCATACACTTTAGGTGCTGCAATAGCTCTTAAAAAAGGATGCACAAAAGCAGCAGATGCAGCTGAAGCTATAGGTGAAGGACTTCAGGCATTCTGTATACCAGGTTCTGTTGCTGACAACAGAAAAGTTGGTTTAGGACATGGTAACTTAGGTGGAATGTTATTAAGAGAAGAAACTGAATGTTTTGCATTCCTAGCTGGACACGAAAGTTTCGCAGCAGCAGAAGGTGCTATAAAAATAGCTGAAAAAGCTAACAAAGTTAGAAAAAAACCTCTAAGAGTTATATTAAACGGTCTTGGAAAAGACGCTGCTTACATAATATCTAGAATAAACGGATTTACTTATGTTCAGACTCAGTTTGACTACTACACAAGTGAATTAACAATAGTAAAAGAAACTCCATTCTCAAACGGAGATAGAGCTAAAGTTAAATGCTACGGTTCAGATGACGTTAGAGAAGGTGTTGCTATAATGCATCATGAAGGTGTTGACGTATCTATAACAGGTAACTCAACTAACCCAACAAGATTCCAGCATCCAGTTGCAGGAACATACAAAAAAGAATGTATAGAACAGGGTAAAAAATACTTCTCAGTTGCTTCAGGTGGTGGAACAGGTAGAACTCTTCACCCAGACAACATGGGAGCAGGACCAGCTTCTTACGGTATGACAGATACTATGGGAAGAATGCATTCTGATGCTCAGTTCGCAGGATCTTCATCAGTTCCAGCTCACGTTGAAATGATGGGTCTTATAGGAATGGGTAACAACCCAATGGTTGGTGCAACAGTTGCAGTAGCAGTTGCTGTTGAAGAATCAAACAAATAATAATTGATTGATAATGATTGATTAATATAAAAAGCAGTCTGTATTTCACAGGCTGCTTTTAGTTTATACAAAACAGGAAAAGGTTTGACTTATGTATTTTACATAGGTAGAAATAAGCTAGGGATTAAATACTTTTAAGAGGGGAGAAGTTATATGAAAAAAGCGGCATTTTTTGACGTCGATGGTACGTTAATAGATTGTACAATAGGAATTATGGATATAAGTGATAGAGTAAAAAAAGCTATAAAAGATTTTCAGAAAGCTGGAAATGTAGCATTTGTATCTAGTGGTAGACCATATGCGTTCCTAAATAAAGAGCTATTAGAATTTGGATTTGATGGATTTGTATTAGGAAATGGAGCTCAGGTTTTAATAAACGACGAAACAAAATTCTTTAGTGGAATAGATAAAGAACTTGTTAAGGAAGTAGTTTCAAACTGTGAGAGATTAAATATAGACTATTGTCTACAGGGACCAAAATACAGTTACCTAAAAAAAGAGTTCACTAGATTAGTATCATACTACAGAGAATATGGGATAACAGATGATTTCTTAGAATACAATTTTGATATAGATGATGTAGATGTATTTAAGATAGAGATGCTTCCAGCAGATGAAGAAGGATGCAAATACTGTGAGTCATTAGATCAGGGAGAGTTTAATTGTTTTAAAAACTACCCAGGTGAAGTATATGAAATGTATCCAGTGAAAAATTCTAAAGGTGAAGGTCTTTTAAAGACTATAGAACTTGAAGGTGTAGAATTAAAAGATTCATATGCTTTTGGTGATGGAAGAAATGATATAGAAATGATACAGACTGCAGCTCATGGTATAGCTATGGGAAATGCAGTACCAGAGCTTAAAGAGGTAGCAAATGAGTTTACTGATGCTATAGCAGATGATGGGATTGCTACTTACCTAGAAAAAATACTATAGAGATAGAAATTTAGATACGGAAAAGTGGCTATTACAATTATTTTGCAATAGCCACTTTTTAATAAAAGTTTTATTAAAATCTAGATTTTTGATTTCTATTTTTAAATTTATATATTATAAGTAGTATCATAAAAACTATAAATATAACTATAGTGTATTTAACAACTAAGTAGAAAGGAAAAGATATATTTGTAGTTCCGAATAGATGTTTACATAAAAATAAATCGTACTTAAAAGTTGTCGCTATAAAGTTGTATGTATAGTGCATTAAAAAAGTATAAAGAAAGTTTTTAGTATATAGATATATAATTGCAAGACCAATTCCATGACACATTGCAGATAAAATTCTCTGAACAGAGCCAAAGTGTAATAATCCAAAAGAAATAGCTGAAGCTATAATATATATATTTTTTTTTATTTTGTTTTTACTATCTTTATCAACTATCATATTGTAACATAAATATCTAAAAACAACTTCTTCAATAAAAGGACCTAATATGAAAATCCCTAAAATTAAATCAAGATATTCCATGATATTATAATCAGAATAAATTTTATATGAACTATATACATTGACCCAATCTGTATTAAATTTAAAATCAGTATACCAAATTATAGAAATTGAAATACCTACTAAAGTATAGATGAAAGAGCAAAATAAAATTCTTTTCAAGAAATCTGATTTAAAATCAGAAACCATATTTTTTATTATTTCAAAAAAATTATATTTCAACCTAAGAATAAAATTAACTATTATAATAGTTTCTAGCATATAAAGTAATGGTCTTAAAAATAAAATATTTGGAGTAATAGATTTTTGTATTTGTTGTAAAGCTATTTCAGTAAAAGGAAAAATAAATAATACTATAGAAACAAATAAAAATACTACTCTAAAAATTCGATTTGGATAATCATTTTTCATAAGTATACCTCCAAATAAAAAAATTATTACATAAATAATATCATATAAAATAATTTTAAAATAGCGAAATTTTATAAGATTATTCTATGTATATATAGTAAATATTAAACGAATATTTTTTGATAAATAGTTTATATATATGTGTTATATAAATTATTGAAAAAAATAATAAAAATGTTATAATGAAGTTAACTATTTACTATAAATTAATTATAGCATAAATATCCAGAAAATTAAGAAAATAGTGAGTGATAAGGGGTGAGCAGAATATGAAAGAATTCTTTAATAAGAAAAATATATATTTTATATTGAGATTATTGGTAATAAATATGATATTGGTGTTTATAACATTTTTCTTAATATCTATAGCATCATCAATTTTCCATGATAAAGATGGAATAACTTCTGATTATATAATAACATTAGTGACAGTAATAGCATTAGTATTTGTATCGAAATATATATTGCAAGTTGGCTATAGTTTTGAAAAATTTAAAGAGGATATAAAAAAATCAAAGATTAATTTTATAAGAAATTTTACATATTCTTTATTTGTGATGTTTATAGTAGGAATAGCTTTGACAAGTATTGAAGAAATAACTTTTTTAATTGGGAAAAAAACTATAGATGAAATATTTTCAATAGAGCCAACAATTGATCTTTTGATAGGGACAATAATATTTGCACCTTTTATTGAAGAATTGTTTTTTAGAAGATCAATATATATTTATATTATGGATAATATGAAGGATGATAGGTTTAATAAGTATATATTTTTAATATTTTCTACTCTTACATTTGCAAGTTTGCACCCACCAATGCACAAAATAATTTTTGTTATACCTATAGGATTAGGTTTATCTGTTATTTATTTATACACAAAAAATTTTGTGTATACTTGGTTAATGCACTTTATATATAATTTTACAGTTATATTTGATATAACAAAATTTGAGTTAAATATATATAACAAACTAGCAATAATATCTACAGAGGAAGTTTTAAAAATATATTCGCTTGTAAGGTTTACAATTATAATGTTTTTAATGTTAGTTTGCTTTGTAGCAATTAATAAATTCTGTAATAAAAATACTAATAAGATTTAGAAAAAAAGACTCTTATAAAAGCAAGTAGCTTAGATAAGAGTCTTTTTATTATCTTATTTTAAAAATTATACAAATTTTCTACACTTCCATTCCAGGAAGAAGATTTTCTATATCTCCTAGGATTTCACTAGAAAAAGGCATAGAACTAAAAGTTGCTATAGATTTCCAATTTGTTTTAAATGGGAATAAATGATTATATTTATTTTCATATGCATATGATATAGCAACTTTATTTCCCCATTGTCCTATATCAAAATAAATAACTTTTCCATTATCAACAGCTCTAATTATATGTTCATTATAAACACTATTGTGTAGAACTATAGTTTCGTATTTATAAGATTTACCAAATATTGTAATATCACTTCCGTCTATATACATACAAGGATTATCATCTCTATAAAATTCTTTATAGAGATAATTAGGAAGTGTTATACCTTTACAATGTGTAGCATCTTGATGATAAGAACCATGATAATCATCATAGTAATAGTATTGTAAATTATTTCCATCTAATATATATTTTTCCTTAGCAATACCACCGCCCCATTCTTCGGGGTTATATATATTTACATAGAATTGATTTCCATCTATCTTTGTAACTTTGTATTTTAATTTATAGCCAGAAATATAATAATAGTCTTCTGTAAATTTAAAACTTTCGTTGTAAGTGTAAAAAGGATTTGTAAGTCCTGTATCTGGATCATATTGTTTATACTTAAAGTACCAAGAGCATAACATTTCACCAGGTAGCTTTAAGTCGGCAGGTTTTATTCCCTGAAGCTCTTTTACTTCTTCAAAAGCACTTTCATTTCCGTTTCCACCAACTCTAGTAACTATACCTATTTCTTTGCTTCCAACAACCTTTCTCTGACTAGAGCTTAAACTGTTAGAAACTATAAGAACTGGAGAGCTGTTTTTAGCAGCAAGTACACCTACTGCAAGGGCATCAATTAGTTGTCCAGTATTTCCTGATCCATTTTTTGCTACGTATATATTGTTCAAACTATTGCTAGGATAGAATTTTTCTATTACCTTAGCATTTGTATCATTTCTATTTGAGCCACTTACTCTTTCTGCTCCAGGAAGTGAAGACATCACATAATCAGAAACAGCCTTATCTCCACCGATAACATATGACTTTTCAATACCTGTAGAGTTTATAAAATCCTTAGATGCACTAATACCAGATTTTGGATTTGAAAGGATTATAGCCATATCTTTTTCGGCTGCAACTGATGCTATACTAACAGCATCTGCAAGACCAGTAGTTCCATTTACAACAGCAATTGTCTTTACAGGGTTTAACTCATTTATCTTTTTTGCTATAGCTAGTGCAGTTTTTTCTCTACTACTACCTGAAATCCTATAAGTTCTTCCAGAAATCTCAGCAGATAAATTATCTGATAATACAGATTCACCACCTATAAGGTAGATATTCTGAGCCCCCAGTCTTTCTATTTCTGATTTTGTAGTACTGTTTAGCTTATTTTTACCAGTAAGTAGAATTGGTGCATTTAATTCTTCTGCAAGTGGTGTTGCAGCTAATGCATCTCCTCAAAATAATCTATTAGAAATCTCAGTTAGATTTTCTAATCATAAAGAAAAATACATAAATAGCAAGGCATACAAACAACATATTGAAGATCAATAGTGGAGTTGTATAAGAGCTATTTATAATAGAGAACGGCATAATATATGGTATTAATAAAATAATTGCCAACAATATCCCTATAATAACTGATACAATATGTATTGATTTATTGCTCAAAACAACGATTGATATAAATAATAGGAAACAAAGTGCATAAGCAATTCCTATAAAAATATGGAAGTTGCTTTCCATATTTTGAAATGCATCCAGAGCAATTCTGTACATATATGAAAATACTAAAATTACAATAGGGAATAAAGCAGTATATATATTTTTAAAAATAATATTTATTTTTTTATACATTAAAAACCTCCTAATAAAAAGATTATATACTTCTGAACATAATTACCAAAGTATAAGTTAGCTTTTATTAACTCTGATAAAAATTACCTTTTTATTTTAATATAGCACAAATTATTTGAAAAGATACGTTTTATCAAAACTTGTAAAGAATTGTCATTAGTAAAAAAGTGCTGCCACAAAAGAAATAATGTTTTGTAGCAGCACCATCTTATATTTAAATTAAATTGTATCAATGCTATATGTAGCTCTAAATTTATTATAATCTCTAAGTAAACCTTCATACTCAAGTGTCAACCCTTTAAGATTGTAGAAATCATTTGGCTGAACAGTGTAAAATGGTTTGTTTAATAATTTAATTCCACTTTTACTAAGCATATCTGCTGCAAATGTAGAGCAGACATATCCAAACTCAGGATTTCTACCAAAACCAAGTGGTATAGCTATTAAAGAGATTAAATCATAGCTATAAAGAGATTTAACAGATTTAATTTTATTTATATTAGCTTTAAGTTTTTCGTATTTATCATCGTCTATTTCCAAAGAATACACTCTACATATAGTGTTTTTCTTTATTTCATAAAGACCTTTATCTATTCCCTCTTCAACAAATCCAGCTACTAGGGGATTTTTAGGATTAATTCTTCCAAAAGCGTACATTGTTTCCAAACTATCATCAAGAGAAATAGAAATATGTGAATATGGTTTTCTAGTGATCGTCCTTATTAAATGGGCAAGCACTGTTCCTGTATATGTAGAAACTATATATATTTTTTTCATAACGATCACCTCCATTATAAATTCATTATTATATCTATCAAGTAATTACTTTCTATAATTATATTATGATTTTCAAATCTAAAAAAAATCATTGCATAAATCGAAAAAAAGTCTAAAGAAAAAATTATTTTTCTTAAAAAGTGTTTTAATTAATAGTCTTTAAAAGACAGATACTCACAAATAATACTTTAAAAGTTGATAAAAGTCAAGGAATTATGGTTAATTCAAGTATTACACTTATGAAATATTTAAGTTTAAGTAATGCCTATTTTGTTAATATATAAAAAAGTTATCCAACAGATTTGTGAAATAATGTATAATGAAAAATAAGATAAATTATTGTTTAATTAAATTTACAACAATTATTGGTAAGATAAACATTTAAGATATATGGGAGGAGATGGATATTATGAATAAAAAAGCCATGTCAGTAATTACAGCAACTGCAATAGCAATAAGTGCTACTCCGATGGCATTTGCTGATGCTGGATTGAAGATAAATGACAAAGACACTTCTATAAATCAAATAGAGCCAAACGAAGAGTTTAAAGAATATATTGAAGATGCAGAGAATGGGACAGTAGATAATACAGAGCGAGTTCCGATGCCGTTTGATGTAGATGGAACTCGTGTTTCTGGGAATGCAGCTAGAAAAAGTAGATATCTTCCAAAAGGTTACGATCCTAGACAATTAGGAAAAGATACTGCAGTTAAAGACCAAGAAAATCTAGGGGTTTGCTGGGCATTTGCAGGAATTGCAGGGATGGAGTCTTATCTTGCCACAAACGGATATGGACAAACTGATTTATCAGAAGAACATATGAGATGGTGGGCAAAAGGCGGAACAAATGGATGGAATGTTGGAGATCAGGAAGGTACTTCAAATCTTCTATCTATGGGATATTTTACATCTGGTGACGGACCAAAGCTTGAATCAGAATTAAAGTATAATACTCATGACACAAAACCTTCAAATATGAATACTGCAAAAGGTATAGATTACGATGTAACTGACGCTATATTTATAAAAAATAATCAGTCAGATATAAAAAATGCTATATCAAAATACGGCGGCGTAGTATCTGGGTATGGAAACTTTTCTGAATACACAAGCAAGGATGAAAATGCCTACTATGTAGATTACAATATAGGTCAGAACCACGCTGTTACTGTAGTTGGTTGGGATGATAGCTATAGTAGAGATAATTTCACAGGAAAAGTTAAACCTGAACACGATGGAGCTTGGCTAGTTAAAAATAGCTGGGGAAATTATAACTCAGAGGGAGGATATTTCTGGGTATCTTATGAAGATAAAACACTTCTTCATGCAGGTGATAATTACTCAATAAAAAATGTAGCTAAAAAAGGAAATAAAGTATACCAGCTTGAAAAAGGTGGATATGTTGAAATGGGAGGAAAAAACATAGTTATAGCAAACGTATTTAACTTCAACGGAAATAATGAAACTATTGAAGGTATAACAATAGGAAATACAACTTTAGGAAGTAAATACGAAATATACTATGCTCAAGTTAAAAATGGAGTTCCTCAGAATAGCAACTTAAAATTACTTGCATCTGGAACATTAAATGAAACAGGATATGTTACTGTTCCTGTAGACTCTGTACAGGTTCCAGCGGGAAAAGGTGCAATAGTATTAAAAATGCAAAATGATAAGATGGCGACTATACTTACAGATGGAAATACAGGAAATGTAAGTTGGTTTAAAGCTAATGCTAATAAGGGAGAGAGCTTTAAGCTAGTAGATGGCAAGTTTGTAGATATTAACTCTGGAAATAGTAGTAAGATGAATTTTGCTATAAAAGCAGTTACAAAAGAAAATCTAAATCCAAATGATATAATAGGATCTAATAGATATGAAACAGCAGTTAAGACAAGTCAAAGAGGTTGGAGCAGTGCAAATACTGCAATAATTTCTAATGGTGGTGCGATAGTAGATGCACTTGCTGCAACACCACTCGCAGCATACAAAGATGCACCAGTATTATTAACAGAAAAAAATAGTCTAAAAGATGTTACTAAGGAAGAATTAAAAAGACTTGGTGTAGGAAAAGTATATATAATCGGTGGAGAATTTGTAATATCTAAAAATGTTCAGTCACAGATAGAAAGTATGGGAATTTCTGTTGAGAGAATATCAGGAAGCGATAGATATGCAACTGGTGTAGCTATAGCAAATGAGATGAAATCAGAAGGAGCAGATATAGACCAGGTAGCTGTTGTAAATGGTGTAAGTGGACTTGCAGACGCAATAAGTTTTGGTGCAGCAGCAGGACAGAAAAATATACCAATAATACTATCTAATAAAAAAGGAGAAACTCCAGGTGCTGAAAAAATTCTTTCTGACTCAGCAATAGAAAAAACTTATATAATAGGTGGGAAGGCAGCTGTTCCAGAGGGTGTAGAAGTTTCTCTAAAAAACCCAGAAAGAGTTAGTGGTGCAAATAGAAGTGAAACAAACGCTGAAATAATTAATAAATTCTACAATCAGTCTAGTTTTGAATATGTTTTCGTTGTTAAAGATGGTTCAGAAGGACAGGATAAATTAATAGATGGATTATCAGTAGGTGCATTCGCTGCTAAGAAAAACTCTCCAATAGTATTAGCCGGAAAAAATCTATCTACTGGACAGAAATCAGCATTATTAGGGAAAAGTGTAGAAAAAATTTCACAGGTCGGTGGAGGCTCTAATACAACAGTAACTTCACAGCTTAGAAATTTATTTAAATAAATTAGTAAAATAATTGGAATTAAATAATAAAGAAAAAAGGGACTATATATTATGTTAAAAAAGCTATATACTATGTAGTGGAGAGTTTAAATATTCAGAGGATTTTAAGGGGGTAAAAATTTTGAGAGAGAATCCAGCAATGAGAATTTTATTCTCGCTACCAGTGTATGTTCTTATATTCTACAAAAGCTATAATTTTGAATTAAATAAAAACTCTATAATATTTACGTGTGTATACTTAGCTCTTATTATGGGAGATTTAGGGTACTTCTATTATAAGGTTAAGAAAAGAGAAAAAGAGGAAGCCGCAAGAGCTCCAAAAACTGATAAAGAAGCTATAAGAATTAGAGAACAAGAAAAGAGTAAGAAAAAAAAGAAGAAAAAATAAAGAAATTATACGGTTATCTATCGAATTATAGATTTGATTGATAGCCGTTTTTTCGTATATAGGAAAAAAGTATGTTTAGTAAGAAAAATTTGATTATTTGAACTCTATTTTGTTGATAAAAATAGATAATATTGATAACATATATAATGTAGAATTATTTTTAAAAAAAGACTAAAAACTTATCCAAATAGATGGTTTATTTTATGAATGGAGGAACGAGAATGCTAGAGTTAAAGAATGTGTTCTTTAATGTTGTAGATGAAAATGATGAAGAACGCAATATAATAGATGATTTAAGCATTAATTTTGAAAAAGGAAAACTGTATGTTATAACTGGTCCAAATGGTGGAGGTAAGTCAAGTCTTGCCAAAGTTATAATGGGTATATCAGGAGCATCAAAAGGACAGATACTTTTAGATGGAGAAGATATAACAGAAAAATCTATAACAGAAAGAGCAAAAATGGGAATAGGATATGCATTCCAGCAGCCACCTAGAATAAAGGGTATGACTGTAGAAGATTTATTAAAATTAGCTCATGGTGGAGATCTTCCAAAAGAAGATTGTTGCCAGTACTTAGCAGCAGTTGGTCTATGTTCAAAAGAATACCTAACTAGAGAAGTTGATAACTCTTTATCTGGTGGGGAAATGAAGAGAATAGAAATAGCTACTTTATTTGCAAGAGATTTAAAAGTATCTATATTTGACGAGCCAGAAGCTGGGATAGATTTATGGAGCTTTGGTAAATTAAATGAAAGCTTCCAGAAAATGCATGAAGAAAAAGACCAGACTATAATAATAATATCTCATCAGGAAAGAATACTAGAACTTGCTGACCAGATAATAGTATTAGAAGATGGAAAAATAAAAACTAGTGGAAGTAAAGATGAGATATTACCTGAAATATTAAACCAGGTAAATGGAACTGTATGTGAAATACAGGGAAAGGCGGTTTACAATGGATAGAGTGGATTTAGACTTATTAAAAGAAGTTGCCGATATGAGAATGGGTAATCCAA
Organism: Peptoclostridium sp. AF21-18; assembly: GCF_003478825.1. NCBI lineage: Bacteria > Bacillati > Bacillota > Clostridia > Peptostreptococcales > Peptoclostridiaceae > Peptoclostridium > Peptoclostridium sp. AF21-18. The sequence goes on along the minus strand of NZ_QUGE01000016.1, from coordinate 31,291 downwards.
TTCTTGGGGCATTTAATATAAGAAAAAATGGAGAAGGTATAGAAAGAAGATCTACTAAAGACGTAGATATAATACCTAAAACAGATAAACCAGGTATAGATATAATAGTAAAACCAAATTCTAAACCAGAGGATGTTCATATACCAGTAATAGTTACTCAGTCTGGATTTAGCGATAAAGTATACAACGACTTTATAATAGGCGAAAATGCAGAAGTTACTATAATAGCTGGTTGTGGTATACACAACTGTGGTTGTGATGATAGTCAGCATGATGGTATACATAGATTTGTTCTTAAAAAAGGAGCAAAATTAAAATACACTGAAAAACACTATGGAGAAGGAACTGAAGGCGGAGGAAAGAGAATATTAAATCCTGTAACAATAGTTGAAATGGAAGAAGATTCATACTGCGAAATGGAAACAGTTCAGATAAGAGGAGTTGACTCTACTAAGAGAGACCTTGAAGCAACTTTAGGTAAAAATGCAAAAATAGTTGTTCTTGAAAGATTGTTAACTCATGACGACCAGTTTGCAGAATCTAATATGGAAGTTGTTCTTCAGGGAGAAGATTCTTCAGCTCAGGTTATATCTCGTACTGTTGGTCAGGATAATTCTGTTCAGGTATTTAACCCAAGAGTAATAGGTGAAAACCAGTGTTCAGCACATGTTCAGTGTGACTCAATACTTATGGGAAATGCTAAGATAAGTTCAATACCAGAGATATCTGCAGAGCATCCAGATGCTATGTTAGTTCACGAAGCTGCAATAGGTAAAATAGCTGGAGATCAGATATTAAAATTAATGACTCTAGGTCTAACTGAAGAGGAAGCAGAACAGCAGATATTAAATTGTTTCTTAAAATAAATTGAAGAATAATATTTAGGGATGTCAGATTTTTATGGCATCCTTTTTTAATGTTGATATAGTTAGTATTTAGCAAAAGCAAAAGTATAACTACTATCTGCTCCACGGTTCCGACGCATGTCTAAAAACACCGAAGGTATGCGTCTCCAAGTGTCGCTAGAATAGTAGTTATATCTTTTGCTTTTTACCGAAATAATAATTATACCAACAAATTAAAAAAGGAGATGTCATAAACATTAGACATCTCCTGTATGATTACTATTTATATGGCTCGGACTTTTCTCCGTCGTATACCATTATTTTTATTTCTGTGTTCTCTTTTACGTCAGCGTGGCAGCCAAGTGTGTATTCTTTGTTTATTTCTATGTTGTGTAATATTGTTACTCCGTTAGCTTTTATTTCTACAGTTTTTTCTTCTTCTTCACCAGAAGTTTGATGTAGTGAAACCGCTATGTCAAAGTCGTTTCTGTTTTGGATAGTTAATAATCCTGTTTTTGATACAATTTTTTCGTCGCTGTATGTAACTACATAGTTGTTTTCAGTGGATTCCTCTGCACATGCTACTGAGCAATCCCATTTTGATAGTTCTTCGTTTTGTTTTGAGCATGCAACTAATGAAAATATAAGTAGGATTATTAGTAAGATTGATAGAAATTTTTTCATAATAATCACTCCTTTTAGAGTATAAATATTGTTTTCTATATTATATATTTTTTTTGTTTTAATGTAAGTATTTTAGAGGGATTGTAATGATATTGTAAATTATATAGAAACGATTACAGAACAATTACAAATATTTAAAATATATTGAAATTTATTTTTTTTTGTTTAGAATAGTATGTAAATAATAGTGAATATTATTCAAAAGGAGAGATTTATATGGGCAAAATCAATCAGTTTAAGGTAGTTGTTTTAGTAGTTATTTCTGGGTTAATTTATTTTATCCCACAGAGTATAGTAAAGAACGGTATATTTTTAAATCCAGAACAAATGGGATTAATTTTTAGTGCGATAAGTATGTTGTTAATACTATTCATTTGGGCGTTGTTTATAATATTTTTCAAAGATTTTGATGAATAAGTATATCTATTTTTTAAAAGAGGTATTATAGGGGGGTAATTATGAATACTAAATATTTTTATAAGATAAAAGAAATTTTAGTACTTGGTTTAATTTTGATATCTTCTGTTATGATATCATCGTTATCAACTTTTTATATTTTAAATAGGCATCAAAATATATTTATTAGAAGTATTATTTTTAGTTTATTAATTATATTGTCTGGTAAGTTTATATTGAAAGTAGATTATAATGAAATTAAAATTGATTTAAAAACAATAAAATATAATATTTTTGATAACATATATTTTGCTTTAATAATATCATTTTTATCAGCTGCACTATCTACTATTGTTTATCAAGCAGAATTTATTATAGCAAAAGATAAAGCAATCACTATAAATGATATATTATCAAGTAGTACACAAGTTAGTACTGATAATATGGGATTATTGTATATATTTTCAGTAGTTCTTGTTATTTTTATAGAAGAACTTTTTTTCAGATTTTTGACTTTTAAATATATTGTTAAGGATGAATCCAATAAAAAAGATATATATTTATTTATATTTGGATCCTCTATTCTATTTATGTTATATCATGGATATTCTATAGCAAGAATGGTATCTGTATTTATATTATCAATATCGTATTGTCTTATTTATATAAAGACAAAAAATTTTATATTTCCTTTAATAGTGCATATATTATGGGATTTTTTAACATTCATGTTATCTCCACTAGTGAGTTTATTTAAGAACTATAATTTGAGTATGACGACTGCTACATCTACTATGAATACAATATTCTTTTTAATATCATTAATAATTATGTATATTATTTCAAAAATAAAAAGTAAATCGAAATGATAAACTTAAAAAAATAATAAAAATTTTCGGAAAAAACAGCTTTTTTGTTTGAGTTTCTAAGAATTTATTGTTATACTAAAGGAGAAAGGTTTTCTACAGATAATCTGCGAACCTTAAATTTATATTTTTTTAACGGAAGGTGTAAAATTATGAAAGAAAAAGTTTTAGAAAGATTATTAAGATACGTTAAAATCGATACTACTTCAGATTCATCAAGTACTACTTGTCCATCAACTGAAAAACAGTTCGATTTAGCTAGAGTATTAGAAGCAGAATTAAAAGAAATAGGATTACAGGATGTTTCTTTAGACGAACATTGCTACCTAATGGCTACATTACCAGCAAATACTGAAGGTGTTGACACAATAGGATTCATAGCTCACATGGATACTAATGAAGACGTTTCAGGAACAAACGTAAACCCTAGAATAATAGAAAACTACGATGGAAATGATATAGTTTTAAATGAAGAACTAGGAGTAGTTACTACTGTAGAAGACACTCCAGAATTAAAAAGATTTGTAGGAGAAGAAATAATAGTTACTGATGGTACTACATTACTAGGTGGGGATGACAAAGCTGGTATAGCAGCAATAATGACAGCTATGGAATACTTAGTAAACCATCCAGAAATAAAACACGGTGAAATAAAAGTTGGATTCACTCCAGACGAAGAAATAGGAACTGGTGCAGATAAATTCGACGTTGAAAAATTCGGTGCTAAATACGCTTATACATTAGATGGTGGAGCAGAAGGTGAATTAAACTTCGAAACATTCAGTGCAGCTTTAGCAACTGTATCTATAAAAGGTAAAAACGTTCATCCAGGATCAGCTAAAAACAAAATGGTTAATGCTTTATACATAGCAGGAAAAGTTATGGAATTATTCCCAGAAGATGAGAGACCAGAAACTACTGAAGGATATGAAGGATTCTATCACTTAAATGAATTAAGCGGAAATGTTGATGGAGCTAAAATGATATACTTAATAAGAGACCATGACAAAGCTAAATTCGAAGCAAGAAAAGAATTCTTCGCTAAACAGATAGCTGAAATAACTGAAAAATACGATGGTAGAGTATCAGTAGAAATACATGACCAGTACTACAACATGAGAGATGAAATAGAACCAGTTATGCATATAGTTGACATAGCTACAGAAGCTATGAAAGAATTAGATGTAGAACCAGTAGTTATACCTATAAGAGGTGGTACTGATGGATCTAAATTATCTAAAATGGGATTACCATGCCCTAACTTATTCGGTGGTGGATTAAACTTCCACAGTAAAAACGAATTATTAGTAGTTAGCTCAATGGTAAAAGCTTCTCAGTTAGTTGTTAAAATAGCTGAAAAATTTGCTACTAGATAATTAAATAAATAATAATTAGGTATCTCAAACTATGAGGTACCTCTTTTTTTATGGAAAAACATGGATAATGAAAAATTCTTTAATGATATTATTTTGAATAATGCTAGAGATATTTAGAAATAATATTATTGAAGATGTAATTTATAGTTGTTAAATATTACAAAATTAACCTTGTAGGTTAATTATAACTATGTTATTATTGACTTGAAAATAACTATATAAAATACATCAATAAAGTCAAAATGAGGTGATGTATTGAAAGTAGAATATAAGAATAAAGGGATAGAGAAAATTTGTACAAATTTTGATTATGCGATAAAAAAGCATGGAAATAAAATGGCAATCACAATACACCAAAGAATAAAAGAATTAAAATCAATTGATACAGTTGAAATGATGATTATGTATAGAATAGGAAGATGTCATAAATTAAAAGGAAATAGAAAGAATGAATATGCGCTTGATTTAGTTCATCCATATAGGCTTATTTTTGAGAAGAATGGCGAGGAAATTCAAATAGCAAGTATAAAAGAGATAGTAGATTATCATTAAATTTTGTTATGGGGGAGGTAATTTTGATGTTAATAAAGAGTAAAACTACAATAGCTATACCACCAGGTGCAACAATTAAAGAACAGCTAGAAGATAGAGAGCTTAGTCAAAAGGAATTTGCAGCTAGAATGGGAATGTCTGAAAAACATATAAGTAATTTAATTCGAGGAAATGTTAAGCTAACACCAGAAGTTGCAATGAGATTGGAAATGGTTTTAGGGATCCCAGCTAGATTTTGGAACAATCTTGAAGCAATATATAGAGAAGATATAGAAAAAATAAAAGAAGAAAATCAAATGGATAATGATTTTGAAATACTTAAAAAAATTCCATATAATGAGATGGTAAAGAATGGATGGATAGAAAAAGTTGATGAAAAATCAGAAAAAGTGATAGAACTTAGAAAATATTTTGAAGTTGCTAATCTTGCTATTTTAAGTAATCCACAATTAAATAAAATAGCATGTAGAAGAACAGCTATAACTCAAAAGAGTGACTATTGTCTTTTAGCTATGGCACAAAAGGCAAAAATAAAAGCAAGGGATAGAAGTATAGAGGCAATAAATATAAAGCAATTAGAAAATAGCATAGAAGAAATAAGGAATTTGACATTGAAAAAAACAACTGAAGCTAGCGAAATTCTTACAGATGTTCTTAGTAAATGTGGAATAGCTTTAGTTATACTACCCAACTTAATGGGATCGTTTTTACAAGGAGCAACTTTTTACGATGAAAGAAAAATAATAATAGGTATGACAGCTAGAGGAAAGGATGCAGATATATTTTGGTTCAGCCTTTTTCATGAATTGGGGCATATAATAAAAGGTCACATTAATAATACTAATGGAACAACAGAAGAAGATGAAAAGGAAGCGGATGACTTTGCAAGAGATATATTGATTCCTAAAGATGATTACGATTTATTTATAAAATCTGGAAACTTTAGTAAAAATGCAATTGAAGGGTTTTCACATAAAATAGGAATAGCTAGTGGAATAGTGGTTGGAAGACTGCAGAATGATGGATATATTAAATATAGTTGGCATAATGATTTAAAGGAAAAAATATAGAATTACAAAGATGGGATTATTTTTATTCTGTAAAAATATAAAAAGTAAAAGGACTTTCGGATAAACAAGTTGTTTAAATGAAAGTCCTTTTGTATGTAAATTATCTTATTAATATACTATATAGATTTTCTTTTTTTACTTACAAAATATGCTATATACATTCCTATTGCTACAATCATATTATTAAACACTAAGAAAATATTAGAATAAAATAGGTTAATAACAGACACAGGTAAGAATTTTGGTGTAGCAAAGAAAACTGATAAAAGAATGCCTATTATTACAGATATAAAACTGACATCCTTGTTAAATGTAGTTAGAACTAGTACAAATACTATTAAGAAAAGCATGTACCCTAACCCAACGAAAATATAAGAATTACCTTCCATTTGCTGATATTTTACCAACGCATTCTTAGAAAGGAATGAGAAGAAAAGTATAATTACTGGGAAAATAGCAGCATAAATGTTTAAAAACAACGATTTGAAATTCTTAGAATCTTTAGTCATAATAATCACCTCGAATATTAAAATTTCCTAAGATATATAAAACCATTGGTTTAATTCAGTATAACAAAAGTATAAAAATATGCAACTTTTTCTATAATTTTTAAGTATACATATTTATTATTATTTTGAATAATAGGTTACTTAAAGAAATTATAGCGTAAATTAACTTTAAATTTTTATATGTTTTGCAAGATAGTTTTGTTTATTATATTATTATATTAAACAGACTATGAAGAATTGAGGAATAGAAATGATTTCGATAGCAATTTGTGAAGACGAAAAAATATATAGAGATAAATTAAAGGAGTTTCTCGAAAAATTCTTAGAACAAAAAAAGTATAATATAGAAGAATTTGAGAATGGAGAGAGTTTTTTAGAGAGATTTGAAAAAGATGAAAGCTACAGAGAAAATTTGGATATAGTTCTTTTAGATATTCAAATGGATGGTATGAATGGAATGGATGTAGCTAGAAAAATTAGGGAGTGGAACAAAAAGTTGCAGATAATATTTATCACAGCAGTTCCCGATTTTTTGGCTGATGGATACGAGGTTAAGGCATTTAGATATTTGCTAAAACCAATAGGATATGAAGATTTTTGTAAACATTTTTGTAAATGCTTGGAGGAAATTGAGGATAATAAAGAAAGCAGCATAATCATAAATGATTTGAATACTGCTAAGACAGTGGTTGTTCCTACAGAGAGTATACTTTTTGTAGAAACTTATGGGAGAAACCTTCTTGTACATACAGAAAAAAATGTGTACAGAGTGTATGAAAGTATAGGAAGTATGGAGGAAAAACTAGATAGAGAGATGTTCTTTAGGGTACATAGAGGATATATTGTAAATATTTCTAGGATTGAGAGCATAAAAGGAAAAACTGCGATAGTTGCTGGAAATGAGGTAATGATCAGCAGAGATAAGACAAAAGAGTTGAAAGAAAGAGTAATGGATTATATAGAAAAAGTAATGAAATAATAAAAAAGGATAAATTTATAAAAAACATAAAGTTTTCTTTGGGAGGTGAGCATGATAGAAAATATCTTTTGGATAGTATTTAATTTTGCTGATTTTATAGTTTACTATTTGATTTTAAAAATTACAATGGATTTTTGTGAAAGTAGAAATAAATCGAAAGTTTTTTCTTGGGTTAGTTTTTTTGCGATAACATTTATTACTTATCTGATTTTACATGAGGAGATTACGGCTGATAATAGATTTTTATTAAAATCAATAACATATATGATATATGCTTTTTTAAATTATTCTAGTTCAAAAGAAAAAATAGCTGCAAAAGTAATATCTTATTTTATGATTGTAGAATTAATTATAAAAAATTTAATAGATTTTATAGTTGAAGATATGAATAAATTGGTGCACAACGGAATAGTTATCATAGGAAATGATGCAATATATCCATATTTTGAAGCAAGGATTCTCTCAGTTATAATAACAATTTTCTTTGTAGTAATATACTTGTATATTTTAAATAGCAAGAAAAACAAAGAAAAAATAAGATTATCTATAATTATGATGTTTGTATTGAATATTTTAGTTATAATAGGAATTTTTAAGATGATTTCAATGATTATGCTTGATATAGGTAATTCGGTTGAATATGGTATAATTACAACATTTCTAGTTCTATTATCTAATATATGTATTATTTTAACAGTAAATAGGATTATTAAAGACTATAAGATAAAAAATGAAAATAAAATACTTAGAGAAAGTGTAGATAAAGAAGTAAAGAACTACATAGCATCGAGTAGAGAAAATCAAAAAGTTAGGGAAATGTACCACGATATAAAAAATCACATAATTTGTATAGATGAGCTATATAAATCTGGGAACTCTGAACTAGCAGGTGAGTATATACAAAAAATAGAGGGTAGTTTAAAAAAATATGAATCTGTAAGAAATGAGTTTAATACAGGTCATATAATATCGGATTCAATATTAAAGAATAAAAAGAGTATGTGTGATGAGTATGGTATAAACTTTGAGTGCAAGGTAGATTTTTCTAGGTATGATTTTTTAGATATGGCGGATTTTTGTACGATTTTATCAAATCTTTTAGATAATGCAATAGAGGCGTGTTTACACGTGGAACATAGCGATAGATATATAAAAATCAGCAATAGTATAGTAAATAATTTTAGCCTTTTAATTGTAGAAAATTCAAAGGAAAATGAGATTAAAAAAGACGGAAGTAAGATTTTGACTAGTAAAAAAGATAAGTCTATTCATGGAATAGGGATAGACAATGTAAGAAGTTGTGTAGAGAAATACAACGGAGATATGAAAATAGATTACGATGAAAGCAGCTTTAAGGTAAGAATTATGATACCGATTGCTGTTTAGACAGTAAAAACCACCATTCAAACAGATTATATTGTTTAAAAATTTCTTAGATGATAATTTAAGGGTAAGAAATGACTTTAAATTATTTGAGTAAAGGAAATTGAAAGACAATAAATAATCTGAAGAAAGGTGGTTTTTTTATGTGGTATTTTAAGGCAGGGAAATCTTATATTAAAAAATATAAAAATAGGTCTATTTCTATAGGGATAGGCATTGTTCTTGGGATAGCACTTATTGTTGGAGTGGGATCTCTTTCGTTTAGTGCAAAGGAACAAAACATCAAACAGACTGAATACGAACTGGGAAGTCATTTTGTTAGGTATAATGACTTAAACGATAATCAAGTTGACGATATTGAAAATATGAAAAATGATGGAACAGGTGATAATCCAAAAGATAATATAGGAAAGCTTGGGCTAATAACATATTACGACTCATCTACTCCTGAGAGCGATGATTTGACGAATATTGCAAGCGTAAATAGAGAATTGTTAGAACTTCAAAATACAGAGCTTGTAAAAGGTAATTTTCCTAAAAAGGCAAATGAAGTAGTTATCGAGAAGTGGGTTTTGGATAATTTAGGTGTAAAGCCTGAAATAGGTCAAAAGATAACAATAGATTTATATGGAAGAAAGAAAAAGGAAACTTTTGTAGTATCTGGAATTTTGAGTGATAGAGTTAGTGCTAAGTCGTCAGGTATTATGGAGATTTTTCTAAATCGAGATTTGAAAAAGAGCAATGAAAAAACAGATGCTTATGTGAGATTTAAGGATGATAAAAATATTGTAGAAAATATTTATAAAATTTCTGAGGATTTAAGTCTTGATGATGAGGGAATTAGTGTAAATAGGATGTTATTAGATGCAATGGGTCAGCTTGAAGAAATTGATTACAACTTAATCTATTCGGCAATTGCAGCAGCTATTGTACTTGCAATAGTTGTCTATGGGGTATTCAACATATCTATAATACAGAGAATTTCTGAGTATGGGTTGATTAGAGCAATAGGTGGAAAATTATCAGATATAGTCAAACTACTTTTGACAGAGCTTCTTTTAATTTGGCTAGTTTCCCTTCCAATAGGTGTAGCTGTTGGATATTTAGTAGCGGTATTGCTTAAAAAGGTTTCGGGAAATGTATTTACCGAAATGGCTGTGGAATTGTCGACAATTAGCGTACCTATTGAAATAATCGGATTTGCAAGTGTTGTATCTCTGTTGATAATTGTATTTATAGTAGTTCTTTTGGCTTGGAAAATAAAGAGAATTTCCCCAATTGATGAGATTAGAGGAAATATAAAAACTTTTGTGGATAAGAAAAGAAATCAAAAGATGATTAGAAAAAGAAAAAATAATAGCCTTTCTTATAGTAAAATTATCCCAATTGAGATAAAGATGGCTATGAAAAATGTACTTAGAAACAAGAGTGGGTTTGCAATTACGCTGATTTCTATGTGTCTTGGAAGTGTGATGTTTTTAGCTTCTTCATTCTACTCAGATTTGATGAAAGATCAGCAGAAGAAGCTAGAAGAGGTATCAAGGGTGAATACAGATTTTAAGATAAGTATGATTATAACAAAACCTATGTATGCAGGATATTCGATTAAGGATATAGAGGATATTAGAAGTATAAATGGTGTTGAAAATGTAGATGAAATAAGAAGTCTGTATGCTAGGATGTTTTTAAAAGAGAATCAGATTTTAGATAAAGAATATTTTAAAAAGGAAAATGAAGGTACTTATACTAAAAATGTTTTAGGTGGATTGTTAGTAGATTGTGGAAATGGGGATAAGATTTTAAAATCTGGAGTATATGGATATAATGATACTCTCCTTAAAAAATTAGATAAACATTTGGCTAAAGGAAATGTAGATTTGAAAGAGATGAACAATGAAGAAGTAGCTATTGCAATGGTTCCAAAGAACAACGGCAAATACACAGTAGGTGTAGATATTGGGGATAAATTGAAGGTTACTTTTAGAGAAGATGGTATTTCTAGCGAGGAATATTTAAAAATGACTGACACAGGTGGGAAATATATTACAAAAGAGTTTAAAATTGTGGGTATTGTAAACGAACTTGTGGATTACTCTGACTATTATGTGGATGACCGTTCTGTAAATCTAGTTTTATCAAATAAGCAGTTTGAAAAATTTTCTGGGTATAAAAATGCTCAGATTGTAAATATAGAAATGAATGACAATGCAAATAGAGAAAAGGTAGCAAAACAAATCTTGACTATAGCGAATAGAACTAGTGGAAATGTGTTTGCAGATTTAACTGAGGAAAGAATGACACTAGCTGCTATGGAAGAAAATAAGCAAATGTTTATTAATGCGATTATAGGGATATTATTCTTAATCAGTATTATAAATATAGTGAATAATATCAAATATAGCATGGTTTCAAGAAGAGCCGAGTTTGGAATAATCAGAGCTGTTGGTGCAGATAATAAGATGTTTAGAAAAATTGTGTTATCTGAAGGATTGATGTATGGATTGTATTCTGGTGTGATTTCAGTAATTGTTGCACTGATAGTATGTTGGGGAATATATAGTCCTATGGCAGAATTCTTGATTTCGCCAAAATTCTTGGTCAATCCAATTACATTTGCAGGAGTATTTTTAATGAACGTTGGATTGGGAGCATTGGTTTCTTATCTGCCTTTTGTTGAGATGAGAAATATCTCTATTGTAGAATCTATTGAGAGAACTGAATAAAAAATAAAAGCAAGAGAATAACCTATTATTTGGCTATTGCTCTTGCTTTTTTATATATAAACTATATTAATAATTTAGTTATTAAAATAAAAAACTTTAGAAAAAATTAAGAGATAGTTAAGATTAACTTAATTGAAAATAAGGATATTAGGCATTATCATATAAAGTAAGAAGAAGCACTAAATTACAAGATAATAAATTATTCTTTTGTGGAGGATTTAAATATGAGAAAAATACTTATATCAGGACTAATTATAGCAACAGCATTTTCAGCTACAGCTTGTAAAAGTAATGTAAAGTTCGATGGTGAAAGAACAGGAAATGACTCAGAGTTTATTTTAGAGTATGAAATGTTCAACGGATCTGACTCTCAGGATTTGAAGTTAAAAGAAGGAGATTATTTGGAAGTAGATGTTGTAAATGATGGTGGAACTTTGAATATGGATATAGTAAAAAAAGATGATGGAGAACCTTTATACGAAGGGGAAAATTTACGGACATCATATTTTGAAATTAAAGCACCGGAAGATGGAATATATGAGGTTACTGTAGAAGGAGAAAAAGCTGTAGGAGAAGTTACAGTAGAAAGAATAAAACGAGAAGAAGAAACTGTTTCAGATGGTTATGTTGTATTTAGTGAAGAAAATATGCCTAAAGCTGCAGTAAAAATTGTAGAAAAAGCAATGGGAATAATGGAACTAGAAAAAAATGATCAGGCTGAAATGATAATAAAGAATGGGGAAGACACAAAAGTAATAGTATACAAAAATGGAAACAGAGATGAAGCTAAAGAAATAAAAATATCTAACAAAGTAGTAAACGGCGCAGAAGGAAGATACCTAATAAAAATGAATAACCCAAAAGAAAAAGGCGGGGTTACTATAGAAAGAATAGAATAGTATTTTAGTCAGATAATATACGGAAATATATACAAATAATTAATAAAAGGACTTTTCAATATTAAAAAATGAAAAAGAGGCGGAGAAAAATACCTTGATACGACAATCTACAGACGATTTTTTCAATAGATTCGAACGGAGTTCGAATTAGATAGAAAAATCGTCGAAGCCTGGAGTAAAAGGTATTTTCTTCGCCTCTCTTCTTGAAATTATAAAAAGTCCTTTTTAATTATTTGTATATATTTACATAATTAACGACTGAAATGAACATCTTTTAGTTTCTCTTTATCCCATAAGAAACACTGTTCTGGATTGTTCATTGCTATAAACATATTCTTTTTAAAGTCAGGCATTTCATCCTGAAGTCTAGCTATAAGCTCTTTTATATACTGTCTTTTAGTATTACCATCTGCTGGGCAAGGATTCTTGACTATCTTGAAATCCATCTCTTCAGCAGTTTTCTTGATTAAATACTCCTCAACATATACCATTGGTCTGATAACTGTAAGCCCTGTTCTATCTAAGTATGATTTTGGAGAGAATGTACTCACTCTACCTTCATAGAACATAGACATAAGGAATGTTTCAAGGGCATCGTCTTTATGATGACCAAGAGCGACTTTGTTGCAGCCAAATTTTACTGCATAGTCATTTAATGCACCTCTTCTCATCTTTGCACAAAGAGAGCATGGATTTTTTTCCTGTCTAACATCGAAAACTACTTCTTTTATATCTGTAGGAATTTCGTGGAATTCTACGTCTAATTCCTTACATAACTCGTGAAGTGATGAGTTATCAGCGCCACCCATCTGAAGGCAGATTGCCATTAGTTCAAATTTTTCTGGAGAAAATCTTCTATATGTACTAAGTACATGAAGAAGTGCCATACTGTCCTTACCACCTGATAATCCAATAGCTATCTTATCTCCATCCTGTATAAGATTAAAGTCCTGAATTGCTTTTCTTGATTTACTTAAAAGATTTTGTAATGTATTTTTTGCCATTATTTCACCGTCCTCTTATTTAAAATTTAATTTATGATTTGTACTAAAAATTATTTACTTTCTATAAATGATACAGATTTTTCTATACATTCTTTTGCAACTTCATCTACAGTTTTTCCGTCAGTAGATATTGTTATATCAGCTGCATTTGAGTAGAAAGAGTCTCTTTTTTTCATTAAAGTTGAGATAAATTCAGTGTTCATATGTCCATTTAGAATAGGTCTTTCTTTTGAATTTTTTACCCTCTCAAGTACTGTATTTGGAGTAGCCGTCAATCTGATTATTATACCACTTTCCTTTAATTCTAAAACATTTTTTTCTCTAATAACGGCTCCACCACCGCAAGATATAATAACCCCACGTTTTTTAGAAATTTCTGCAACTGCCTCAGATTCTAAATCTCTGAAGTAGTTTTCTCCAAATTTATCAAAAATAGAAGGAATATCCATATTAGCTTTTTCTACTATATATGTATCAGTTTCAATTACTTCTCTATTTAACAATTTTGCAAGATGTGAAGATACAGTTGTCTTTCCGACTCCCATAAATCCAGCAAATACTATATTGTAACTTTCTAATTTTCCTTTTTCCATTTTATATCACATTCCTCGTATCGATTTTTTAATATAGCTAGTTAAATATACCATAGAATCGAAGTTAATTAAATATAATTTATTCAAATTTGGAATATAAGTGATAAACACAAATGAGATATAAAATAGAAATGTAACTTGCTTTACATTTTAGTGGATATAATATATAATAAAAATCAGTTTAATAAACTTATCAAGAATCGGGGCAGAGGGTCAGCTCGTATCCCGATACCAACCTAAATTTAAAGGTGGTCCTGCTGACATCGATAAGATAGAATGAAAAGATTGCTCTTCTTGTCGATTTGATAAGAAGAGCTTTTTAATTGTAAGATAAATTTTTTAGGAGGATTAGGAAATGGAAAAAGTAGAAAGCTTCAAACTAGATCACACAAAAGTTAAAGCACCTTATGTTAGAAAATGTTGCGTATTAGACGGTAAAAACGGAGACAAAGTTACAAAATTTGACTTAAGATTTTTACAGCCTAATGTGGAAGCATTTGGTACAGCTGCACTTCATGGATTAGAACATCTTTTAGCTACATATTTAAGAGAAACTATGGACGATATAATAGACTTATCTCCAATGGGATGCAGAACTGGTTATTATCTAATAATGTGGGGAGATGTTGAACCTGCATACGTTAAAGAAGGTTTAGAAAAAGCTCTTGAAATGGTATTAACTACAGATGAAATACCAGCTGCAACAGCAGTAGAATGCGGAAACTACAGAGATTTATCTCTATTTGGTGCAAAAGAATATGCTAAAAAAGCTTTAGATGAAGGATTCTCTTTAAATATATACGGAGAATAGGATTAAGCTATTGAGCATTGTAAAGAATTTAAAAAATACGGAGATACCTATTGAAAAAGCCGAAGTTCTTAGGTATCTCCGGTATAAAGGCCAAGAGATAGAGAGTAGTTTTTCAGAGAAGATAGATTTAGCAATTGAGCAAACTAGATCCATAATAACTCCTAGAGCGGTATACGAAAGATATCCACTTAAATTTTTTGAAGATAGAATTGAAGTAGAGGGAACAAATTTAGTTTTAAAAAGTAAAGATATTTCAAAACTTCTTAGAGGTTGCGATGAATGTATTCTCTTTGCAGCCACTATTGGAACTAAGGTAGAAATGGAAACTAGAAAAGCTGAATATGTAAACCTTGCAAAAAGTATAATAATGGACTCTGCTGCTACAACATTTGTAGAGCGGACCTGTGATTATGTTCAGGAAATAATTGAAAAAGAAGTTAAAGAAAATGGAAAATGTATAACTATGAGATATAGTCCAGGATATGGAGATTTGCCACTAGAGTGTGGAAAGGAAATTCTGAATATTCTGCAGTCTCAGAAAAAAATAGGACTTACTACAAGCAGTAGCGGACTTATGATTCCAAGAAAGTCAGTTAGTGCAATTATTGGAATATATGATTCAAGTAAAGATGATGATATTGATAAATACAATAAAGTTAAAAAAGGTAAAAAAAGTTGTTTAGAGTGCCCAAACTATAACAACTGTATATACAGAAGGGAAAGCGGGGGAGCTTGCTATGGAAATTAGAGATTATTTAAAGACAGGAAAAGTTTTAATGTTTGATGGAGCAATGGGAACTATGCTTCAGAGAAATGGACTAAAAATGGGAGAAAATCCTGAGATTTTTGCATATAAAAATCCAGATATTTTAAGAGATATACATAGACAGTATTTAGATGCTGGGACGAACACAGTTCTTACTTGTACTTTTGGATGTAATGAGTTAAAGCTTCCAGAAGGATATACTGTTGAGATGATAATAGATAACGCTGTTAAAACAGCAAGAGAGGCAATAGAAGAGTCTAGCTCAGTTAAGGAAAAATTTGTAGCATTAGATATTGGTCCAATAGGTGAGATGCTTGAGCCAATGGGGACTTTGAGCTTTGATAGAGCATATGAGATTTTTAAAAGAGAGGTTGTACGGGGTGTAAAAGCTGGAGTAGATGTTATAGTAATTGAAACTATGATGGATTTACTTGAGATAAAAGCTGCTGTCCTTGCAGCTAAGGAAAATTCTAATTTACCAGTTTTTGCAACTATGACATTTGATGAAGATGGAAGAAGTTTTACAGGATGTCTTCCAGAAAGTATGGTCTATACTATAGGTGGACTTGGAGTAGACGCAATAGGTGTAAACTGTTCACTTGGTCCTGTGCAGCTATTACCAATAGTTGAGAAGATTTGCAGTGTTGCACAAATTCCTGTTATGGTACAGGCAAATGCTGGACTTCCTTCAATGCACGATGGACAGGCTACTTATGATATAGGTCCTGATGAGTATTGGGAAGGTGTTAAGAAATTTATCGAGGCAGGAGCTAGTATAATAGGTGGATGTTGTGGTACAGATCCTTCATATATAAAGAAGATTTCTGATAATCTATCTAATGTAGAAATTGGAGATAAAAACAATGAATATGTAAGTGCGGTTTGTTCTCCATCTAAGGTTGTGAGAATTGATGAGCCTAGAGTTGTTGGAGAGAGAATAAATCCAACTGGGAGAAAAGCATTTAAAGAAGCTTTAAAATCAGGAAATACTGATTATGCAGTTAGACTTGCTATAGAGCAGGTAAATGGCGGTGCAGATATTTTAGAGATAAATACTGGACTTCCTGGAATAGATGAAAGAAAAGCTATGGTAGATATTTTAAAAGAGGTGCAGTCTGTTACAGATACACCAGTTCAGATAGATTCATCAGTTGTTGAATCTCTAGAGGCTGGGCTTAGATATTGCAATGGTAGAACAATAGTAAACTCAGTAAATGGAAAGGATGAGTCATTAGAAACTATTCTTCCCCTAGTTAAA
Organism: Peptoclostridium sp. AF21-18; assembly: GCF_003478825.1. Classification (NCBI taxonomy): domain Bacteria; kingdom Bacillati; phylum Bacillota; class Clostridia; order Peptostreptococcales; family Peptoclostridiaceae; genus Peptoclostridium; species Peptoclostridium sp. AF21-18. Next base: position 14,577 of record NZ_QUGE01000016.1, on the reverse strand, counting down.
AAATACGGAGCTTGTGTTGTAGGTCTTACTCTTGATGAGAGAGGAATTCCTGAAAAATCTGAGGAAAGAGTGGAGATTGCTAAGAAGATTATAAAAAGGGCTGAAGAATTTGGAATTAGAAGAGAGGATATTTACATAGATTGTCTATCTCTTACAGTTTCAGCTCAGCAAGAAGCAGCGTATGAGACTTTAAAAGCTATGAAAGAAGTTAAAAAACTAGGAGTGCATACAACTCTTGGGGTGTCTAATATTTCTTTTGGACTTCCAAATAGACAGGCAGTAAACTCTGCATTTTTAACTTTAGCTTTAGATGCTGGTCTTGATTTAGCCATTATAAATCCTAATAATGAAAGAATGATGGAAGCTATAACTTCATACAAGGTTATTAGAAATATAGACAAGGGATGTACAAAATTTGTTGAAAGATATAGCGATGTAGACAATAAAAAAGATGTAAAATCATCTACTAGTTCTTCAGAGATGTCTTTATTTGATCTTGTTGAAAAAGGAATTAAAGATGAGGCTAAAAGTAAAACAATAGAGATGTTAAATGATACTGATGAGAATTATATTTTAGATGAGATATTAATTCCTGCACTTGATGTTGTTGGGAAAAAATTTGAAAAAGGGGAAATATTCCTTCCACAGATGATTCAATCTGCAGAAGCTGTTAAGGCATCGCTTACTGTTATTAAAGAAAACTTAATCAGTAAGAATGGAGATAAAAAAGAAGATGTATCAAAAGGAAAGATTATCCTAGCTACAGTTGAAGGGGATATCCACGATATAGGTAAAAATATTGTAAAAATAATGCTTGAAAACTACGGATACGAAATTATCGACTTAGGAAGAGATGTTCCTGTGGATAAAGTTGTGGAAAAAGCTGTTGAAGAAAATATAAAACTTGTAGGACTTAGTGCACTTATGACTACAACTGTAAAAAGTATGGAAGAAACTATAAAAGCGCTGAAAGAAAAAATGCCTGATGTTAAGATTTTTGTCGGTGGTGCAGTACTTACAGAGGACTATGCATCTGAAATAGGAGCCGATTTTTATGCAAAAGATGCTAAGTCTGCAGTCGAAATAGCAAAAATTATATTATAAAATTAAAAAAACTGTTTAAAAATCTTCGGATTTAGTGTATACTAAGATGTATATTTTGTATATAATATAACCAAGAGAAAAGTCTCAATTATCTAAAGTAGCGAGTGGATATTTGTGATTTAGATGGAAATATTTTATCAATCTATCGTCAACAATAAAAAACACCGTATGGGATTAGCGAAACCATACGGTGTTTTTTATTTATGCTCTTAATTTAAGCAGAAAATTGCTAAATAGCGTTCAACTTATACTCGAAAAGTGAAAGAAATATTGTTTCCGTTCCAGGCTTTGGCGCAATCTTTTAACTAAAGATTTTAAAATGAAGATTGCGCCTGTAGGTTGTCACTGGAAACAATACATTCTTCCACTTATTTGTGGATAAACTGCAAAACACTACAGGGATAGTTATCCACTTATCCACATAATTAACATAGATAAATATCCACAGAATAGAAATATTTTAGAATAATCAACGGTTATAGTTTTAAAATTGGTAAAAAAGATAGGAGGAGATTGTTTCCAGCGACAATGCAACTTGATTGCCTGGAGCAGAAACAACTACTCCTATCTCTTTATTATTTTACAAGCTATAATCCTTGATTAACTAAAATGCCCAGTTTCCTTTTTTGAATATGGCAACTTCTTCTCCATTTTTAGTTATTCCTGTTATGTCCATGTCTGCAGATCCTACCATGAAATCTACGTGAGTTAAACTATCATTAACTCCTAATTTATCTAATTCTTCTTCTTTTAAGTCATTTCCATTTTCTATGCAGCTTCTGTAAGCAGAACCGATAGCTAAATGACAAGATGCATTTTCATCAAATAGAGTAGTATAGAATACAGTATTTGTGTTTGATATTGGTGAATTATAAGGAACTAATGCGACTTCACCTATGTAGTGAGAACCTTCATCAGTTTCTATAAGGTTTTTAAGAGTTTCGTATCCTTTTTCAGCTGTAAAATCTACTATTTTACCGTTTTCAAATGTTATTGTGAAATCATCTATTACATTACCGCCAAATACTAATGGTTTTGTACTAGCTACAGTACCATTTACGCCAAATTTATGAGGCATTCCGTATATTTCTTCTGTTGGTATATTTGGTACGAAAGATACGCCATTTGGATCTTTTGCATCTCCACTTAACCAAATGTGTCCCTCTGGTAAATCTATTGAAAGATTTGTTTTAGCTGATGAGTATTTTAATGTTTTGAAATCTGATTCGTTTAAGAAGTCAGTTCTCTTTTTAAGGTTTGCTATATGTTCATTCCAAGCATCTACAGGAAATTCTAAATTTGCTCTAGTACACTGGAAGATTCCTTCCCATAGTTTTTCTACTGCTTCTTCTTCAGAGCAATTTGGATATACTTTTTTAGCCCAGTTTACAGAAGGGCAAGCAACTATACTCCATTTACATCTATCTGTTAATGTATAAGATCTCCATTCTTTAAGAGCTTTTCCAGAAGCTTTCTGGAAGTTTGCTATTCTCTGAGGGTCAACCCCTTTAAGAAGGTCTGGGTCCTGAGCTACTACTGTTAAGAAAGAGCCACCTTCTTTTGCTATCTGAGTATATTTATCTGCCTGCCACTGAGGATATTCATTAAATGATTCGTCAGGAGCCATATTATATGTTAGTTTAGAGCATTCGTCGTCGCTCCATTCTACATATACATGTTTTGCACCACATTCATATGCATATTTGACAGCTTTTCTTACAAAATCAGCGCAATCTATAGGTGAGCGAACTAAAAGAGTTTCTCCAGGCTGAACATTCATTCCAACTTTTATAGATAGTTCAGCGTATTTGTCTAAATTTCTTTCAAAATTCATTTTTCTATACCTCCAACAAATTTATTTTTGTATATTTTCATTATATCATTTTGAAAATTTAAGCGATATATAAAAGAGTTATTCTTCAGTTGTGCTATATACAAAATTACGAAAAATAATTATAATGTATATGATAGAATAATTAGTTTTTTTGATTTTTTCAGGAGGAATTTTTAATATGGAATTATGTGAAGCCATTTATTATAGAAAAACAACTGAGTTCTTTTCAAATAAGAAACTCAAAGATCATTTGATAGAAGATGTTAAAAGAGCGTGCGATAATATAACATATATAGATGAAGATTTAAATATTCAAGCTCATGTTATAGATAAAGGACATCTTATTCACTTCCTTATGGGAAAGGAATGTAAGATAAAGGCACCTCATTATATAGTTGTTACATCTGATGGAGGTAAGGATCATCTTCAGAATGTTGGATACGCTATGGAAGAGGTAGTACTATTTATGACTAGCCTTGGGATAGCTACTTGTTGGATTGATTCTCATCTTACAAAAGCGGATATTTTAGACTGCTTAAAGACAGAAGAAGACGAGAGAGATTTTGTTAGAGATGAAGGTTTTGAAGTAGCTGAGATGATAAAAAATGCAGAATTAGATGAAAGTATAGGAGATCCATGTATAATAATTGCATTTGGTATGCCTATAAAATCTGAACCTTTATTTAGAACAAGATTTGCGATACCAGATAGAAAAGATATTTCTAAGATATCTAAAGGTATGAAAGGCGAATGGGAAGATGTTATGGAGCTTGTAAGACGTGCACCATCTGTTAAAAATACACAGCCTTGGTATGTACTAAGAGATAAAAAGGGAATTCATTTCTTTGAAAAAGTTCCTAAAAAGGCAGTTCTTAGAGATATGAGTAAGATAAGTATGGGAATTGCTCTAAAGCATTTTGATTTAGCTTGTAGAGAAAGAGGGATGACTGTTGTCTACAAGGATATGAATTTAAGAAATAGAATTGGTGGAAGAGAGTACTTTATATCAGCTGAACCAAGAAACTATGTTGCTGATGACTTAGATGATGAAGAGTAAAATTAGAATTTTTATAGGAATAATTACCATAAATAACATAATAATATCCAAATTAATTGGAAAACGATGTATAATATAAGAGTAATGTACTTTTCATAAAAAATAAAAACCTTAATTGAAGAAGAGGATTAATAAGTTATTGACATATAAACTCTTAAATGGTTATAATGGTATAAATACTAAAATAATTAAATTAGAAGAAATAAAAATATTTATGATAAAGTCTTTTAAGCTAGTCCAGAGAGACTGGGAAAGATATCTCATAGCGTTTTTTTGTTATGGAAAGATAAAATCCTTATGCCTCTTTTTGTGGTGTAAGGATTTTTTGTGTATTACGAGGCTTTGTTAAAACTAATGAAGAGGAGAATAATAGATATGGTTAATGGGAAAGAAAAACTGATAGTGGCGATTGACACTGACAATTTCGAAAAAGCAAAAGAAATGATAGACAAACTAGAAGATAGCGTTGATATATTCAAAGTTGGCCTAGAACAGTACGTTGCTACAAGAGGTAAAACTCTTGATTATTTAAAAGAAAAAGGGAAAAAAGTATTCCTAGATTTAAAATTCCACGATATACCAAATACTATGAAAAGTGCGGTAAAAGCAGCAGTTAGAGATAATGTTTGGCTAATGACAATACACGTTTCTGATATGGAAGGAATGAGACAGTGTGCTGAAATAGCTAAAGAAGAAGCTGAAAGATTAAATATAGAAAAACCTCTAATAGTAGGTGTAACAGTGCTTACTTCATTAAGCAACGAAGACCTTCAGGATATCGGATGCAGTATGACTGCTGAAGAATTAGTTATAAAGAGAGCAAAATTAGCTCAGAAGGCTGGAATAGACGGTGTTGTTTGTTCAGCTAGAGAAGTAGATAAGATAGTTGAAATATGTGGAGATGATTTTGTCACAGTTTGCCCTGGTATAAGACCTGCAACAGCAGAAATAGGGGATCAGAAAAGAGTAGTAACTCCTTCAGATGCAATAAGAAGAGGAGCTAAATATATAGTTGTAGGTAGACCTATAACACAGGCTGAAAATCCTAAAGAAGCAGCTGAAAGTATAGTAAGAGAAATAGAAAATGCGTAGGGGGTAAATCCAATATGAAATGCAAATTAATATTAGAAAACGGAACAGGTTTTGAAGGAAAGGCTTTTGGATACGAAAAAGAAACTGTAGGAGAGGTAGTATTCAATACTTCAATGGCAGGGTATGAAGAACTTCTTACTGACCCAACATACAGAGGACAGTTTATAGTTATGACTTATCCACTAGTAGGAAACTATGGAATAAACTTAGAGGATGTAGAATCTAATGGAGTGCATGCAAAAGCACTTATAGTTAGAAATAAATGCGATAGTCCTAACAACTTCAGATGTGAAATGGACTTAGATATGTATATGAAACAGAATAAAATAGTAGGTATAGAAGGTATAGATACTAGAGCGCTTACTAAAATGATAACAACTAACGGAACAATGAAAGCTGTTATAGCTTACGAAGATAAAGACGAAACAGAATTAAAAGAAAAATTCGCTTCTTACTGTAATAAAGATGCAGTTAAAGAGGTAACTTGCAAAGACGTTAAAAAAATAGATGGAACAGGAAGAAGAGTAGCTATATTAGATTTAGGTGTTAAAAACAGTGTTATAGAAGCGCTTAAAGCATACGGATGTGATATAACAATATTCCCAGCTACTACTCCAGCTGAAAAAATACTTAGCGTAAATCCAGACGTTGTATTATTATCAAATGGACCTGGAAATCCAGAAGATGCTGACTTTGCAGTTGAAGCAGCTAAAAAAATAGCAGGTGTTAAACCACTTGTAGGTATAGGTCTAGGACATCAGGTTATAGCTTTAGCTCTTGGTGGAAAAATAGATAAATTACCATTTGGACACAGAGGAGCAAGTGTTCCAGTTAAAAATATGGAAACAGGTAGAGTATTAATAACTACTCAGCATCACGGATTCAATGTAGCTGAAATGCCTGAAAACACAGAAGTAACTTATACAAGTCTTAACGATGGATCTATAGAAGGTTTAAAACATAAAGAACTTCCTATAATGAGTGTACAGTTTATACCAGCATTCACATCAACAGACGACAAAGAATGCGTATACGGTAAATTCCTTGCATTATAATATAGACGATTATAATAGAAACGATATAGATTAAGAAAAATAAAACGGATTAAAGGAGAGAATGTTATGCCTAAAATAGACAGTATAAAGAAAACATTAGTACTTGGGTCAGGACCTATAATAATAGGACAGGCTGCAGAGTTCGACTATTCTGGAACTCAGGCTTGTCAGGCTTTAAAAGAAGAAGGGATAGAAGTTGTATTAATAAACTCTAACCCAGCTACAATAATGACAGATAAAGAAATAGCAGACAAAATATATATAGAACCGCTTACTTTAGAATTCATAGAAAAAATAATAGAAAAAGAAAGACCAGACAGTTTACTTGCAGGAATGGGTGGACAGACAGGACTTAACTTAGCTGTTGAATTATACGAAAGTGGAATACTTGATAAGTACGGAGTTAAAGTAATAGGTACTTCTGTTGAATCTATCAAAAAAGGTGAAGATAGAGATATATTCAGAGAAGTAATGAAAGAAATAAATCAGCCAGTTATAGAAAGTGATATAGTAACTACTCTTGAAGATGGTTTAGCTTATGCAAATAAAATAGGTTACCCATTAGTAGTTAGACCAGCTTATACACTAGGAGGAACTGGTGGTGGTATAGCTGAAAACGAAGAAGAATTAAAAGAAATATTAGTTCACGGTTTACAGCTAAGCCCAGTTAGTCAGGTACTTTTAGAAAAAAGTATAAAAGGTTGGAAAGAAATAGAATACGAAGTAATGAGAGACAGCATAGGAAACAGCATAGTTATATGCAACATGGAAAATGTTGACCCTGTTGGTGTTCATACAGGAGACAGTATAGTTGTTGCTCCAACTCAGACATTAAGTGCTAAAGAATGTGCAATGCTTAAAAAAGCATCTCTTGATATATTAAATGCAGTAGAAGTTCAGGGTGGATGTAACGTACAGTTCGCACTTAACCCAGATAGCTTCGAATACGCTGTTATAGAAATAAACCCAAGAGTTTCAAGATCATCAGCACTAGCATCAAAAGCAACTGGTTATCCAATAGCAAAAGTTTCTGCTAAGATAGCTCTTGGATATACATTAGATGAAATAGAAAATGCAGTAACTAAAAAGACTAAAGCTTGCTTCGAACCAAGTGTAGACTATGTAGTTGCTAAAATACCAAAATGGCCTTTCGATAAATTTAAGAAAGCTGATAAGAGATTAGGAACTAAGATGATGGCTACTGGAGAAATAATGAGTATAGGAAGCAACTTTGAAGCAGCTATACTTAAAGGTATAAGATCTCTAGAAATAGGAAAATATTCATTAGTTCATGCACCATCAGAACAGAGATCTCTAGAAGAATTAAAAGCTAGAGTAGTTGTTCCAGATGATGAAAGATTATTCGACATAGCTGAAATGATAAGAAGAGGCTACAAAGTTGAAATGATAGAACAGATAACTAAGATGGATAAATGGTTCTTAGATAGATTCAAATGGATAGTTGAACAGGAAGAAAAATTAAAAGGTATGAAAATAGAAGACCTTACTAAAGAATATCTTCTTGAATTAAAGAAAAAAGGATTCTCTGATAAAGGTATATCTGACTTAATGAAAATAAACCCAGAACAGTTATACGAATTAAGAATGCTTTACAATATAAAACCAGCTTACAAAATGGTTGATACATGTGCAGGTGAAGTAGATGCATTATCTCCATACTACTACTCAACTTACGAAGAATATGATGAAGCTACAGTAAGCGATAAGAAAAAAGTTATAGTTCTTGGTTCTGGTCCAATAAGAATAGGACAGGGTATAGAATTCGACTACTGCTCAGTTCACTGTGTTAAATCATTAAGAAAACAGGGAATAGAAACAATAATAATAAACAACAACCCTGAAACAGTATCAACTGACTTCGATACTTCTGATAAATTATACTTCGAACCATTAACAGAAGAAGAAGTTCTTAACATAATAGAAAAAGAAAATCCAGACGGAGTTATACTTCAGTTTGGTGGACAGACTGCTATAAAACTAGCTAAATTCCTTCACGAAAAGAATATACCAATATTAGGTACTGATTTCGAAGATATAGATGCAGCTGAAGATAGAGAAAAATTCGATGAATTACTAGAAAGATTAGACATAAATAGACCAAAAGGTAGAGGTGTATGGACTGTTGAAGAAGGTCTTGAAGTTGCTCACAACTTAGGATTCCCAGTACTTGTTAGACCATCATACGTACTTGGTGGACAGGGTATGGAAATAACTTACGATGAAGCTAGATTAGTTCAGTACTTAGAAGCAGCATTCGAAAGAGATAGCAAAAACCCAGTTCTTATAGATAAATACTTAACTGGTAGAGAAATAGAAGTTGACGCTATATGCGATAAAGAAGATATATTAATACCTGGTATAATGGAACACCTTGAAAGAGCAGGGGTTCACTCTGGAGACAGTATAACAATGTACCCAAGCCAGAATATATCTGACAAAATAAAAGAAAAAATATTAGACTACACTAAAAAAATAGCTCTAGACCTAAATGTTATAGGTATGGTTAACATCCAGTTCATAGAATTCCAGAATGAATTATACATAATAGAAGTTAACCCAAGAGCAAGTAGAACTGTACCATATATATCAAAAGTTTCAGGTGTGCCAATAGTAGACCTTGCAACTAAATGTATGTTAGGTGCTAAATTAAAAGACCTTGGATACGGAACAGGAGTATACAAAACTCCAGATATAGTATCTGTTAAAGTACCAGTATTCTCAATGGCAAAACTTGCTCAGGTTGAAGTATCACTAGGGCCTGAAATGAAATCAACAGGGGAAGTTCTTGGAGTAGGTGCTAACTTAGAAGAAGCATTATACAAAGGATTCCTTGCAGCTGGTAAAGGTATAGCTGATGAAAGAGGTTGCGTACTTGCTACAATAAACAACCACGATAAAGAAGAGTTCATAGAAATAGCTAAAGATATGAAAGAACTTGGATATACTTTCATGGCTACAGAAGGAACAGCTAAAGCATTAAGAGAAAACGGAATAGAAGTTGAAACTGTAAATAGAGTAGAAGAAGCTAGACCAAATATACTTGACGCTATAAGAAATAAACAGGTAGATATGGTTATAAATACTCCTACAAAAGGTAACGACTCTAACAGAGATGGATTCAAGATAAGAAGAACTGCTATAGAATTCTCTACAGAAGTTATGACTTCTCTTGATACATTAAAAGCAATGGTAGATGTTAAGAAACAGCATATAGATAAAGATACGCTAAAAGTTTACAACATATCAGAAATATAATTTTTAATAATTGAGATAAAAAGAGCTAATCATTTTGGTTAGCTCTTTTTTATAAATTTTTATATTTATGATGTAGGATAAAGTAGTGCAAATGGTTGTATGTGTATGATATAATTAATAATTAGGTTAAAAAATGAGATGGAAAATATTTTAAGAAATATAAATTTAATTAGATAAGAGAGAAGGAGGAAAAGATGTTAATTTTAGCAGATAGTTGGAAAGATTATGAGCTTATAGACATGGGTAACGGAGAGAAGCTAGAGAGATGGGGAGATATCGTCCTTAGAAGACCAGACCCACAGGTTGTTTGGCCAATGGAAAAAGAATGGTCATTATGGAAAAATCCACACGGACACTACCACAGAAGTAATAGAGGTGGAGGTTCTTGGGAGCAGAAGAAAAAATATCCAGAAAGCTGGACAATAAACTACAAGAATTTAAAGTTCAATATAAGACCTACAGGATTTAAACACACAGGTCTTTTCCCAGAACAGGCAGCAAACTGGGATTGGATGATAGATAAAATAAAGAAAGCAAAAAGACCTATAAAGGTTTTAAATTTATTTGCATATACTGGTGGAGCAACTGTTGCTTGTGCTTCAGCTGGGGCAGAAGTTTGCCACGTTGATGCAGCAAAAGGTATGGTAAACTGGGCAAAAGATAATATAGCATTATCTGGACTTCAGAATCAGACAGTAAGATTTATAGTAGATGATGTTGTTAAATTCGTTGAAAGAGAAATAAGAAGAGGAAGAAAATACGATGCTATAATAATGGACCCACCTTCATACGGAAGAGGACCAAAAGGTGAAGTATGGAAAATAGAAGATAAGTTATACGATTTCGTTGAATTATGTATGGGTGTATTATCTGATGATCCATTATTCTTCTTAATAAACTCTTATACGACAGGATTTTCTCCAATAGTACTTGAAAACGTACTTTCTACTACTATAGGAAAGAAAGTAAAAGGTGGACAGATATACGGTGGAGAAGTTGGAATACCAGCATCTAGAGATGGTAAAATACTTCCTTGTGGTATATTTGGTAGATGGGAGAGATAGTCTTTGTCTAGTGTAAATATAAATGTACTTTATGAAGATAATCATCTTTTAGTAGTTGAAAAGCCCGTAAATATTCTTTCTCAGGGCGATAATACAAATGATAAGGATATGGTTAATTTATTAAAGGCATATCTTAAAGAGAAGTATAATAAGCCGGGAAATGTTTATTTAGGGCTAGTTCATAGACTTGATAGACCTGTTGGAGGTGCGATGGTATTTGCCAAGACTTCTAAAGCGGCATCTAGACTTTCTGAGCAGGTTAGAAATAAGACGTTTAAAAAGACTTATAGAGCGGTTATAAATGGAAAGATGAGAAAACAGAGTGATACTTTAAAGGATTATCTTTATAAGAATAAGAAAACTAATATGGTCAGTGTGGTTTCTGAAAGCCATAAGGATTCTAAGTACGCTGAGCTTAGCTACGAAACTCTAGCATTTAAGGATAAGATGAGTTTAGTTCAGATAGATTTAAAGACTGGTAGACCACATCAGATTAGAGTTCAGTTTGCTTCAAGAAACAATCCTCTTGTTGGTGATCAGAGATATGGTAAAAATAGCAAGGTAGGTCAGCAGATAGCGCTTTGGTCTTATAAGATTGAGATAGTTCATCCTGTTACTAAAGAGAAGATGGAGTTTGTCTGTGAGCCACCAAAAGAATATCCATGGAATGTTTTTGATAAGTAGTTCGAAAGGATGATTGGATAGTATGGAAAGATATAATGGATTTTTTATAGAAAAACCAGTTGGAAATAATATATTCTCCTTTGAAGAGAGGGAGAATAAGAAGATTTTTGTACCAAAGCTTATAAAAGGAGATTTGGATGATGTAAGGGAAGGTGCAGAGATTGTTTTTAATGAGATAGATGAGGATACAGAGTTTAAGGCTTATGGTATAGAAAATATGGTTAGAATGGACACTAAAGATGGAAAGAGAGTGTATATTTTTGATAATCATAACCATTCGTTCTACTTCTGGATGAAGTGCCTTAAAGAAGGTATTTTTAATAGAGGGTGTACTTTAGTACATGTGGATCAGCACAAGGATACTAGAGTTCCGCCTAATTATGATGTAGATGTAGACGATTTAGACGATGTATTTAGATATACAAATGAAGTGCTTAATGTGGGAAGCTTTATTAAGCCTGCAATGGAGCATGAAATTTTTTCAGAGCTTATAATAATGGACAGTTCTTATAGTTTGAAGGAAGAGGTAAGAGGAGAGTATGTGTTAGATATAGATTTAGATATATTCTCAAGGGATATGGATTATATACCTTTTTCTGATAGGTTTGATAGGATACAGGAGCTTATTAAAGGGGCTAATGTAATTACAATAGCTACTAGTCCGTACTTTATTGAACAAGATAAAGCTATAAAAGTATTAAAAGAACTGTTCAATTATGATATAATATAGTAGATTTGAATGAAAGTCTTTTATAAGACGAGATTATTTTAGGAGGAAATTACAATGAGTTTATATGATGCATGGAAAAACCTTAGTGAAACTCACGAAAACCAGGAAGCTGAAATAGAATTCTGGAAAGATTATTTAAACGTTGAGAGAGACATATACAGAAAAATATTAGAAGAAAAAACTGAAACTGTAGAAGGAAAAGTTGCTGATTTAGCAGCTAAATACGAAACATCTCCAGAATACTTCATGGGATTCATAGATGGAATAAGCGAAAGTTTAAAAGAAGATTTAGACCTAGATGCTATAGAAGCTGATGGAGAAGTATCTATAAAAATAGACTGGGAAAAATTATTCTACAATATGTGTGCTGTTGAAGCTGAATGGCTATACACTTTACCTGAATGGGAAGGTATACTTTCTGCTGAAACAAGAAAAGAATTACACAAAAAATACAAAAAAAGCAAAACTATAGTTAAAGAACATAAAGTTGGAAGAAATGATCCATGTCCATGTGGAAGTGGTAAAAAATACAAAAAATGCTGTGGTAAAAACGCTTAGTATTTAGAAATAGTAAAAAAGCCTCGATTTTTAATCGTGGCTTTTTTTATGAAAAATTTTTATTATAAAATATAGGATTATGGGAATGCATGTAAAAGTATATTTTTTATAAGAGATTTATAAACTCATGAACTAATGGGTTTAAGTTGTTTTTCTTATAAAAAACTCCATGAATTGCTTTTGAATCAATGTTTTTAAATTCTTTTATTATATAATCAGATTTGTGGAAAAAGTCCATTTCTGATTGAGTTGTAAATATTATATCTCTATTTAGAAAACCTGAGAAGTGAAGTAATTCTATGTCGGTTTCTGTTTTTAGTTTTTCGTAAGGGATAGTTACAAAGTTTTTTATATAGTTTTCGTATGTGTCTAGTACATGTATGTTCCTATCCGCATTTGCAAGGTCCCTAGCAGATATACTTTCTTTGTCAGCTAAATTTGATTCTGGGGGTACTGCCAAGACTAGCTTATCTTCTGATAGCGCCTTAAATAATATGTCATCATATGCAAATTCGTCAGGGCAACAGTAAGATATTATTAGGTCGCACTCTCCAGCATAAATAGATTCAAAACAACTAGTGTTATGACATCTTTTAAATGTTAGTTCTATTTCTGGAAAGTTTTGTTTGAATCCTTTTAGTATAGGCACCATAGGGATTGCCGCACTAAATCCATATAGACCAATTATAATTTTTTTGTTGATGTAGTTAGAAAAATCCCTCGCTTTTTCTACAGCTTTATCGTACTTATCTAGTATTTTAACAACATCGTTGTAAAAGACTTCCCCTTGAGGTGTTAAAGAGACGTTTTTTTTATCTCTTACAAATACGTCAAATCCAAGTTCGGATTCTAAGCTTTTTATACTATGACTTATAGCAGGTTGAGCTACAAGGCATTCACTTGCAGCTTTTGTAAAACTTTTTTGTCTAGCAGCGCTTTCAAAATAATATAATTTTTCTATTTTCATTAGTTCTCACCTTTTCTATCACTTTATTACGAAAATATTTTAACATATGTAGATAAAATAATTTTATAGATAATAACTATACCCCCGTATAGTATAATCTATACTGTTGGAATTGCAATGTATCTGAGATTATAAGATAAGAAAAATTTATGAAATAATAAAAGCATTAAATTAGATTATAAAATAAATTTATAATTATGGGTGAGTATAGAAGTTTACTGTATAATATTTTTATTTATTTTAGAAAAATTAAATGCAATTTATAGATAAATTTTGATATAATTTATTTTAATATTATTTTGGATAGTGAAGGCTAATTTTATTTATATTTATTTAGAAAAAAAGTTATTTTTTGAGGGGAGATTAAAGAGGATTATGGAATTTAGAAAATCTAAAGTTGAAGATATACCAGAAATAATGAGAATTATAAAAGAAGCGCAGGAGTATTTTAAAAGTAAGGGTATAGATCAGTGGCAGGATGGTTATCCTAATGAAGATAATTTAAAAGGAGATATTTCTGCTGATGAGAGTTATGTTATGCTAATAGATGCTGAGATAGTTGGTACAGCAGCAATTTCTTTTAGAGGAGAAAGTACATATGATAAAATTTATGAAGGAGAATGGTTAAGCGATAGAAAATATGGTGTTGTACATAGAGTTGCTGTTAGCAATGAATTTAAAGGACAGGGACTTTCTCATAAAATAATGAAATTTTCTGAGGATAAATGTAAAGAATTAGGATATAGTAGTATAAAAATAGATACTCATAAGGAGAATTTTGTGATGAGAGGATTATTAGAAAAAAATGGCTTTGAGTATTGTGGGATAATTCTTCTTGAAGATGGAGCAGAAAGAGTAGCGTATGAGAAACTTTTCTAGAAAAATAAAAAATTAAAGTAATGAGTGCTTAAAAATAATAATTATATTTTTTATTTGATAGCGTTGAAAATACTAGCATTTTTATGTTGTTTAGTTGTTGTTTAGAATAGCATTCTATAAAATTAAAATAAAAAATAGAAAAAAATTAAAAAAAGTGTTGACGTAAAATGCTAAAGATGATAATATAATACTTGTCCTTGAGAGAGGGCAAGAAAATAAAAAACAAAATGAAAGTTTTAAATGAACTTTGAAAACTGAACAGCAGATATATTTAGTT
>NZ_QUGE01000015.1:0-55306 GCF_003478825.1 Peptoclostridium sp. AF21-18 | reverse complement strand
AGTTTAAAGTGAATTTATTTATTTCACTTGTCCACTCAGAGGGGAGCAGTTCAGAAATCGACTGCAGATTGTCGAGCGGTATTTGTTTATAATCACAAGCAAAAGAGAAAGCTCTAAGAAAAAATTTTCAAAAGCCCTAAATACTAATCTTTTAGTTATTTCGTAGCAGTTTTCTATACTGTTTGATATATGGAAAAGATGGAACCGTAGTGTGTCAAAAACTAATGCAGTGTGGTTCTTTTTTTATGCGGTAAAGTAATTTATATTATTATATAGTTTATTAAGAGATTTTTGATTTTAGACATTGATATTTTAGTTTAATGATGTATAAAATTATTAATTGTTATATTTTTTAAAGAATTGTGTTGTTTAGATATAATTTGTTTAGATAAATGAAGTATTAAGGTTATTTAGATATATTAGTTTTAGTTTAGACTGGGGGTTTTGAGATGATAGATAAGAGTAGAATTAAGGCTGTTGCTTGGGCAGAGATAGATTTAGATGCTTTTAAGAGAAATTTAAAGAGCATAAGAAATGTTTTAAATAATGGGGAAAAAATTTGTGGAATCGTAAAGGCTGATGCTTATGGTCATGGTTCTGTTGAGATTGCAAAGACTTTAGAGGAAAATGATGTTGAGTATCTTGCAGTTTCTAGAGCTGAGGAGGCTATGGAGCTTAGAAGAAAGGGGCTAGATCTTCCAATTCTGATACTTGGCTATACTCCAGAGCAGAGATATAGAGATATAATCAGAAATGATGTTATGTTTACTGTTTATTCTATGGAAGACGCTGTGAAGTTAAATAAAGCTGCAGAAGATTTAGAGATGGACGCAAAGGTTCACATAAAGATAGATACAGGAATGAATAGACTTGGATTTAAGGTTACTGAGGAGTCTGTTCAGCAGATTAAAGAAATTAGCGAAATGGATAGAATTAGTATTAAAGGGATATTTACTCATTTTGCTGCAGCCGATGAAGTTGACAAGAGCTTTACAGAAATGCAGGGTGAAAAATTCAAGGATATGTTAAATAGATTAAAAGAAGAAGGCGTTGAAGTGCCACTAGTTCATGCGGCAAATAGTGCAGCTATAGTGGATTGCGACGATTTAAAATTCGACATGGTAAGAGCTGGGATAATCATGTATGGATGCTATCCTTCAGATGATATTATGAAAGAAAGAGTGCCTGTTGAGCCTGTAATGACTATAAAAACTAGAGTTTCTCACATAAAAACAATAGAGCCTGGTGAAAAAATAAGCTACGGATGCACTTACGAAGCTAAGGAAAAAGAAAGAATTGCCACACTTGCAATAGGATATGCAGATGGATTTGTAAGAGGAAGAAAAAATCCAAAAGTTTGTATAAACGGAAAATACTATGAAGTAGTTGGAAGAATATGTATGGATCAGTGCATGATAAAAATAGGAATGGACGACGGCATAAAAGTTGGAGACGAAGCTGTAGTATTTGGAAAAGGTGGAGTAAGCATAAGTGAATTCGCAGACGACTGCGGAACAATTGCCCACGAAATAATGTGCAACATATCAAGAAGAATACCTAGAGTATTCATCGAACATGAAGACATAATAAAATACGATGACTATTTAAGATATTAGTATTTTAAAAATTTAAAATAAAAAATTTTAACAACTAGGCAAAAAATTAAAAAGACTGACAATAAAACATTGTACAAAATATAAACCAGTGTACAAAAGCACGCAAATTTGCAGTCAACAATTTTGTTAAATATGTTTTCAGATTAAAGAAGTAGCGATTTATAAAAAATCTATTTGAAAAACAAAAAATAGGGAGAATATATGTAGCCGAACTCGACAATGCAACTCGATTGCCTGGAGAGAAGGCTACATATATCTCCCTTTTGTTTTTTCAAAAGATTTTATAAATCGTCTTATTTAGATGAAAAAAATTTAACAAAATAATGTTGACAAAAATTATCTAGTTTGATAAGATTAAGACATAGTAGGTGATGGAAAATGTTATTTACAAGGGAAAGCGACTACGCAATAAGAATTGTTAGAGCGCTAAAAGACGAAGAAAAATTAACAATTAAAACAATATGCGAAAGAGAATTACTACCAGAGGCATTTGCTTACAAGATTATCAAAAAGCTTGCAAAGAGCGAGATAGTAGAGATAAAAAGAGGAGCAAATGGAGGATATAGTTTAAAAAAAGACCTAAACGAACTAACTCTGTACGATGTAATAATCGCAGTTGATCCAGATTTTGCTGTTATGGAGTGCATACACAGCTTTTGCAACAGAAATGGTTCAAATGGGATGTGCAAAGTACATAAAGAACTGATATTTATCCAAAATCAAGTAGAGATGCTGCTAAAGAGAAGAAGTCTTAAAGAAATATTAGAGGATAGAAACTTTGAATGTAAATCTAAAGACTTCGATAGTAGAAAAAGTATATTGTAAAAAAGAGTATTAAAAAGTTAAATTTTGCATTATAAAAAATAAAAAAAGCTTGTATAACTTCAAGCTAAAAAATTTTTAGAATTAAAGTGGACTAAAATAGTCCAAACAAAAAACAAACTAAAATTTTAAAAAATGCAAATTGGCAAATAAGACGTCAAATAAAATAACAAAATTCATCAAGTTTTTAATCGAAGCAATAATAAATCTTTAAATTAAAGACAATTAAAAAACAAAAACAAGAAAAAAATAATTAAAAAAATTAATTTCCAATATCAGGAGGTAAAATTATGAATCATAAATGCTATGGCTGTAATACATGTAAAAGTGCAGACAAACCTTTAGAAGGTTACATCAGAAACCTTCCATTTGAAACATCTCATCACAGAGTAGACACTCAGAAAACTAAATGTGGATTTGGCTTACAGGGCGTTTGCTGTAGACTATGTTCAAATGGTCCTTGTAGAATAACTCCAGAGTCTCCAAGAGGGATATGTGGAGCAAATGCAGACACAATAGTTACAAGAAACTTTTTAAGAGCAGTTGCATCAGGATCAGGATGCTACATACACGTTGTTGAAAATACAGCTAGAAACGTAAAAGACGTAGCTCAGAAAAAAGGCGAAATAAAAGGAATAAATGCGTTAAACAAATTAGCAGATATATTTGAAATACATGAAGAAGATATGCACAAAAGAGCAGAAATGGTTGCAGATGCTGTATTAGCTGATTTATATCTTCCTGAATTTGAAGAAATGAAATTAATCAAAAAAATGGCTTATGCTCCAAGATATGAAAACTGGAAAGAACTTGGAATACTACCTGGTGGGGCAAAATCAGAAGTATGTCATGGTGTTGTAAAATGTTCAACAAACTTAAACTCAGACCCAGTTGATATGTTAAAAGACTGCTTAAAACTAGGAATTTCAACAGGTATATACGGATTAACTCTTACAAACCTACTAAACGATATAGTTTTAGGAGAGCCAGAAATAAGACTTGCTCCTGTAGGAATGAGAGTTGTAAACCCTGATTACATAAACATAATGATAACTGGACATCAGCACTCAATGTTCACATACCTTCAGAAGAGATTAACTGAAGAAGATGTTGTTAAAAAAGCTGAGGCAGTTGGAGCAAAAGGATTCAAATTAGTTGGATGTACTTGTGTTGGACAGGACTTACAGCTAAGAGGTGCTCATTATGAAGATATATTCGATGGACACGCTGGAAACAACTACACAAGTGAAGCAATACTTGCAACTGGTGCAATAGATGCAGTTATATCAGAATTCAACTGTACACTTCCAGGAATCGAGCCAATATGCGACGAATTAAAAATAAAACAGATATGTATAGATAGCGTTGCTAAAAAAGCAAATGCAGAATTAAAAGAATTCGACTTCGAAAACAGAGAAGCTGTTTCAGAAGAAATAATAGACAAAATAATAGAATCTTATACATCAAGAAGAGGAAACGTTGAATTAAACTTATTTGAAGATCATGGATTCGACAATGCACTAACTGGTGTAAGTGAAGGTTCATTAAAAGATTTCTTAGGTGGAAATTGGAAACCACTTATAGACTTATTAGTAGCTGGAGAAATAAAAGGTGTTGCAGGAGTAGTTGGATGTTCAAACTTAACTGCTGGAGGACACGATGTTTTAAGTGTTGATTTAGTTAAAGAATTAATATCAAGAGATATAATAGTTTTAACTGCTGGATGTTCTTCAGGAGGAATAGAAAACTGCGGATTTATGAATCCAGAAGCTGCTAAATACGCTGGACCAAAACTAAGAAAAGTATGTGAATCTTTAGGAATACCACCAGTATTAAACTTCGGTCCATGTCTAGCAATAGGAAGACTAGAAATAGTAGCTACAGAATTAGCTGAAGCTATAGGTATAGATTTACCTCAGTTACCACTTGTATTATCAGCAGCTCAGTGGCTAGAAGAACAGGCACTTGCTGATGGATGCTTCGGACTTGCTTTAGGATTACCACTACACTTAGGATTACCTCCATTTGTAACAGGAAGTGATGTAGCGGTAAAAGTATTAACTGAAGATATGAAACAGTTAACAGGTGGACAGGTAATAATAAACCCAGATGCAAAAGAAACAGCTGATATTCTTGAAAAAATTATAGAAGAAAAACGTGCTGCACTTAATATCTAAGGAGGGCGCCTATATGAAAAGAATAATTGTAGACTACGAAAAATGTGATGGATGCAAAAACTGCTCAGTAGCATGTATGCAGGCTCACAGAAAAGATGAAGGCGATGTATATACACTAAACCTTCTTGACCCAGAAAATGAATCAAGAAACTTTATATATAAAGACGAAAAAGGAAATTATCGTCCAATATTCTGCAGACATTGTGATGAACCAGAATGTGTGATGTCTTGCATGAGTGGTGCTCTTAAAAAAGACCCAGACTCAGGACTTGTTACATACGATGAAAAAAGATGTGGTTCTTGCTTTATGTGTGTAATGAACTGTCCATTTGGTGTATTAAAACCAGACAGAATAACTAAGACAAAAGTTATAAAATGTGATTTCTGCTTAGAGCATGGTGGAGAGCCAAGTTGCGTAAAATCATGTCCTAAAAAAGCAATTCATGTAGAGGAGGTGTAGGCTGATGAAGTGTGTAATTATCGGTGTAGGGGCTGCAGGTATTACAGCAGCTGAAGAATTAAGAAAATTAGACAAATGCTCTGAGATTACAATGGTTTCAGAAGATCAGTTTGTACACTCTCGTTGTATGCTACATAAATATATATCACATGAGAGAGATGAAAAGACTCTAAACTTCACAAGCGAAGACTTTTTCGAAGTAAACAATATAGATTGGAAAAAGGTTGGAGTTGATAAAATAGACACAGCTAATAAGGAAGTTGTCCTTTTAGACGGTGATGTTGTAAAATACGATAAGCTTCTAATTGCAACAGGTGCAAATAGTTTCATACCACCAGTTGGAGATTTTAGAAAGGCATCTAATGTGTTTGGTCTTAGACATTTAAGAGATGCTCAGGCAATAGATAAGATGGCAGAGGAATCAGAAAAGATACTTATCGTTGGATCAGGTCTTGTTGGACTTGATGCTGCACATGGACTTCTTGAAAGAGGTAAGGATGTAACAATAGTCGAAATGGCTCCTAGTATACTTCCTGTTCAGTTAAATCCACATGCAGCTGAGGAATACCAGAGAAAATTTGAAGAAGCAGGTGCAAAATTCTATCTTGGATGCAAAGCTGATAAGGCTGAGTGCTCTGAGGACGGAAAGATTCACGCAGTTACATTTGATACAGGAGAAACAGTTGCTTGCGATATGATAATCGTTGCAGCTGGGGTTAGACCAGCAGTAGGATTTTTAGAAGGAAGCAATGTAGAAGTAGACAGAGGGATTGTTGTAGACGACTTTATGAAAACTAGTGTTGACGATGTTTATGCAGCAGGAGATGTTGCAGGTCTTTCTGGAATATGGCCAAATGCTATGAAGCAGGGAAAAACTGCAGCTAGAAATATGACTGGTATGGCGGAAAAATACGAAGATAGATTTGCTATGAAGAATACTATGAACTTCTACGGACTAGTTACTCTTTGTCTTGGAAATATAAGAGAAGAGGAAGGAGACAAGGTTGTAGAGCAAGAAGATTCTAAGAACTACAAGAAGGCAGTTGTTAGAGATGGTAAGCTTAAGGGAATTCTTCTTCAGGGCGATATTTCTCATTCAGGAATTTGGCAGTATATCATTAAGAATGAGATAGATGTAGATTTTAAAGATAATATTTTTGACATAACTTTTGCTGATTTCTATGGAACAGGAGAAAGAGGAAAGTATATCTGGAATTACTAAAAAATTACTACTTAGGAAAGAGTGGATAAGTCAAAATTTACCAATTTATTGTTACTATACGAAGCATATGAGATATATACAAACTTCTCTCCAGGCTTCGGCGTGAGTGTAAGCGATGCGTTTCATTGTGAATAAAATACACGCCTGCAGATTGTCGAGAGAGTTTGTATATATAACTCATATGCTACATACTATCAATAGTTTTGGTAAATTTTGATTTTATCCACTCTTTTTAAGTTAGTAAATTTGTAGTAGCTTAAATATAAAGGACTGCTTAGAAAAATATAGTAACAGTTGAAATTTCTCCTTTTTGTTATATATAAGTATAATATTTTTTTAAATAGTTTACATGAAGCTGATATAACTAAGTTTGTTTGAAAAATAGTATAGAGAATGAGCCTTGTACTTGAGTACAGGGCTTTTTTCTGTTAAAATTAAATTTTGAGAATAATAATTTTTAGGTCTGAAAAAGTCAAAAGTAAGTGATTTTGAGAAACAATAATTTTGTAAAGAATTTGATTGAGATAGATGAAAATTTTAGAAAATGGAGGATATTATGCTAGAGAAAAATAAAGAGTATGTAGTAGACATAGTGGATATGGGTGAGTCTGGTGTCGGGATTGGTAAATACGATGGATTTACAGTTTTTGTGGACTGTGCATTAGTTGGAGAAAAAGTTAAGGTAAAGATAAATAAGTCTAAGAAAAATTATGCGGTTGGTGATCTTGTTGAGATTATCGAGCATTCTCCATACAGAGTAGATAGAGTTTGCGACGATAGCTTAAAGATGTGTGGTGGTTGTCAGATTCAGGAGCTTGACTACAATAAGCAGCTTGAGCTTAAAACTAACGAGGTTAAGCAGGTTATTTCAAGAATTGGTAAGATTGAAGGTGCGACTATACACGATACAATAGGTATGGAAACTCCATTTAGATACAGAAATAAGGCTCAGTTCCCAGTTCAGATGAGAAAAGGAGAGCCTGTGATTGGGTTCTATAAAAAGAAGAGCCACGAGGTAATTCCAACAGCTAAGTGTATGATTCAGCACGAATTAAATGACGAAATAATAGAGGTTGTTAGAGAATTTATTGTCGAAAATAATATAAGTGTGTACGACGAAGTGAAGCACAAAGGACTTTTAAGACATATAGTTACAAAAATCGGATTTACAACTGGAGAAGTTATGGTTGTATTAGTTGCGAATGGAAAAAATATCCATAATATAAACAAACTTGCGAAAATGCTTGAAGAAAGAATAAAAGGATTTAAGACTTTAGTTGTAAATGTAAACACAAATAAAACAAATGTAATTCTTGGAAGAGAGAATAAAGTTATATGTGGAACAGGGAAAATCAACGATTATATAGGAAATCTTGTGTTTGAAATATCTCCACTTTCATTCTTCCAGGTAAATCCAGTGCAGACAGAAGTGTTATACAACAAGGCTTTAGAGTATGCAAATTTAACTGGAAATGAAACAGTTTTCGATATATACTGCGGAATTGGTACAATTTCTCTGTTCTTAGCACAGAAAGCTAAGAAGGTATACGGAATTGAGATTGTTGAGGATGCGATAAAAGATGCTAAGAGAAATGCAGAACTTAACGGACTTGAAAATACTGAATTCTATGCTGGAAAAGCGGAAGAAGTTGTTCCAAAGATGTACAAAGAAGGAAAGAAAGCAGATGTTGTAGTTGTCGACCCACCAAGAAAGGGTTGCGACGAAAAAGTGCTTGATACTATAGTTTC
Source organism: Peptoclostridium sp. AF21-18 (assembly GCF_003478825.1). Taxonomy (NCBI): domain Bacteria; kingdom Bacillati; phylum Bacillota; class Clostridia; order Peptostreptococcales; family Peptoclostridiaceae; genus Peptoclostridium; species Peptoclostridium sp. AF21-18. Next base: position 47,260 of record NZ_QUGE01000015.1, on the reverse strand, counting down.
TATGGATCCAGAGAGAGTGGTTTACGTTTCTTGTAACCCATCTACTTTGGCGAGAGATTTAGCGTATATGGACGAGAGAGGATTCAAATGTGTTGAAATTCAGCCAGTTGATATGTTCCCTCACAGTGTACATGTGGAAAATGTAGCATTATTAGAGAGAAAATAAAATACATTATATTTATTGCGTTGATAATCTTAGTGCCAGTTTCCATTATGCAAGATAAGAGTATATTTGGAGATGCTAAGATATTTGTAAAATTATTTGGATTTAGTACAGTATTTTTGATGTCACTATTCATATTTAGACCGTTTTGCAAATATTTTTGTCCTTTTGGGGTATTTTTAGGTTTGTTTAATAAAATATCTCCGTTTAGATATAAGGTGGATAGCAGCTGTAATAAGTGTGGGCTGTGTCGGAAAAAATGCAAAATGGGAATAAAACCGTATGAAAATCCAAATAGTGTGGAGTGTATAAGATGTGGCGAGTGTATAAATAAATATGTGAAGAAATCAATTCATAAATAAGAAAGGGATTGCTACAGAGTTTAACTGTGACAATCCTTTTTTTCTTATCTTTTTCTATCTTCCTGTGTGGTTTAAGCTCGCAACATCTTCCTCATTCAAATGAGAAACAACTCTGTGAGTTTCAAAATACTTCAACGTTCTCTTAATATCCTGCATAAGAAGTGAAGCCATATCTAGTCCAAATCCTTGTCTAACAAGAACCCTCTGAACAACTACATTATCAGCGTATTTTGGAAGAGAATACGCAGGAACTAACCAGCCTCTACTTCTTAACTTATCTGCAAAATCGTATAAATTAAACGAAACCTCTGAGTCTTCTTTTAATCTCCATGTAACTGCAGGGATACCTTTGTTTGGATTTCCGTCAAAAATTATCTCAAAAATACCTAATTTTTCAATCTCTTTAGCTAAATACTGGGCAGTTTTGTAGCAGTTCATGTGTACTTTTTTATATCCATCAAAACCAAGTCTAAGTAACTGGTAGTATTGAGCTATAATTGGTCCAGCTGGTCTTGAGAAGTTAAGCTGGAACACAGACATATCTCCACCTAAGTAGTTTACGTGGAAAATTAAATCATCAGGTAAATCTTTTTCATCACGCCAAACAACAAATCCACATCCTAGAGGAGCAAGTCCAAATTTGTGCCCTGATGCACTTATTGATTTTACTCTAGGAAGTCTAAAGTCCCATTTTATCTTAGGTGAGCAGAATGGTGCTAAAAATCCACCAGATGCTGCATCTATGTGCAGATCTATATCTAAACCAGTCTTTTCTTCAAGCTTATCAAGTGCGTGAGAAAGTTTTTCTATAGGTTCGTACTCTCCTGTAAATGTAAGTCCAAGAGTTGTAACGACACCGATTGTATTTTCATCTATATATTCAAGCATAGAGTCGGGATCCATATAATATCTGCCTTCTTCCATTGGAATTTCTCTAAGCTCTATACCCCAATATCTTGCAAATTTTTCCCAAACAACCTGAACAGGTCCTGTAACTAGGTTTGGTTTACTTATATCTTTATCTTCTGCAATACGTTTCATTTTCCAGCGATGATACATCGCAAGCCCTCCAAGCATACAAGCTTCTGAAGAACCAACAGTAGATGTACCTATTGAAGTCAGCTCATTTGGAGAATTCCATAAATCTGCAAGCATAGAAACTATACGGTTTTCAATCTCGGCAGTTTGAGGATATTCATCCTTATCTATCATATTTTTATTCATTCCAATTTCCATTATTTCTTTGATGTACTCGTCTTCATAAGTCTGAGTGAAGGTAGCTAGATTTTGGCGGGCATTTCCATCTAAAAATAGCTCGTCTTTTACAATTTCTAAAATAGCCTTAGAGTCAGATTGTTCCTTTGGAATTTTATATTTTGGTAAAATAAATTCTGAATCTTTAGAAGCGAAAATAACATCTTCATCGACTTTATGGTCAAATTTGTGTGTCTTATACATCATCATAAATGCATCTCCTTTAAAATAGATAATATGTTTATTATAAAAATATAATTTGATGAAAAGTATATTTATCATAATAAATTGCAATTATATTTGCATCAATTTTAACACTGAGAAAAATTAGTTGCAATAAATATGAAGAAAAACACACAAACATTAGTAAAATAGGTGGATTATTATGTGAAAATGTGGATAAAAGAAGAAAATATGATAGAGTAAAATGATTTTTAGAGTGAATAATGTGATATAGTATTATTATTGGTATAATTATGTAAAACGAATTATTTTGATGATGTAAGGGAGGTTTTTTAATGGCTGATTCTAATATAACTAAAAAAGCTTTGGCAGACTCTTTAAAAGAGATTATGAAAACTGTACCGTTTGAAAAAATAACTGTGACTCAAATTTGTAGTGGATGTGATATGAATAGAAAAAGTTTCTATTATCACTTCAAGGATAAATACGACTTGGTAAACTGGATTTTTGACACAGAGTTTTCTAAATTCGCAACTGAGCGGAATTTAACAGAAAACTATGATGAAAGAATTTTATTAATAGAAAAAATGTGTAACTATTTTTACAATAATAGAGAGTTCTATCAAAAGGCATTAATGATTAAAGGACAAAACTCATTTTCAGATCATTTCTGGCAATATATACAGCCCTTAGTTAAACAAAGAATACTATATTTGTTGGGTTCACATATAAACAAGAATGATATAAAAGTAGATGAATTTACAGTAGATTTTTTAACTGATGCTATTTTGTGTGCAGTTGAGCGATGGCTTTTAAATAATGAATTTATGCATGTAGATGAATTTTTAGACAAAATATTAGTAATTGTTAGAACATCAATAATGCTTATACAGAAAGAAATGGATATGTAAATTTTTATGAAAAATAATAAACTGAAAACAAGAAAAATCGGTAGGAAATATAACCTACCGATTTTTTTATTTCTGCTTCAAAATTTAAAAGTATATTTAAGTTTCGTATTAAAGGTAAGTAGTCGCTAAAATAAATTAAATATTGAAAACTAGTTTTGGTATATTTTCATATTTCTATTTTGTTTAAAGTTCTGTTAAGGTGCAGAGTTTAACAGCTTTTCCAAAATTGATTGCCTATAAAGTAAATTCTATTAATATACAACTCTTACATAGAGTATGTTGATTATATAATTAACTTTATTTTGAAATATTATACTTATTGCTTGTTTACAATGATAATCTCAAAGGACTTAATAAACAATAGACATAATTTACCAACTGTCCTAAAATGTAACAAAAATTTATATTTGTAACATTTTTGGACAATTGTATTGTTTTGTCTAATGAAATAAAATTGTATTATTTTTATAATTTGTTTAAATGAACCATCTATATAAAATATTTCAATTGAAAGGAATGAATTCAAATGAATATGAACAATAGTATAAAATCTAGTATGCAAAATTTTGCAGTTGACAAAGCACTAAAATACATAGAAGGAAACCCAGGAGAAAATATACCAAAACTTATGAAGTTGGTAGATAAACTGACTCCTGAGTATTGGTATAAAAGTCAGCGTGATGCTATTAGAACTGCGATAGAGGAAAAAAATCATTGGTATCAGTTAATCTTAAAAGTATATGACTTAGATCCCGGTGTTAGAAGAGCTTTCTTTGAAAACTTCTTATTCAATGCCAGCCTAAAAGGAAGTGCTATACAGCATGAAGTGTCAGAAAGAGAAGGATGTAACGTACCTTGGGCTATATTATTAGACCCAACTTCTGCTTGTAATATGCACTGTACTGGATGTTGGGCAGCAGAATACGGAAATAAATTAAACCTAAGCTTAGAAACAATAGACTCAATAATTCGCCAGGGGAAAGAAATGGGAACATATATGTACATATACACTGGTGGAGAGCCTCTAGTTAGAAAAGAAGATTTAATGAAAATTTGTGAAATGCATCCAGACTGTGCATTCTTAGCATTTACAAATGGTAGCTTAATAGACGAGGAATTCTGTAATGAAATGCTTCGTGTGAAAAACTTTGTTCCTGCTATATCTCTTGAAGGCTTTGAAGAAGCAAACGATGGACGTAGAGGAGAAGGTGTCTACCAGAAAGTACAGAATGCAATGAAATTATTAAAAGAACATAAATTACCATTTGGAATTTCAACTTGCTACACAAGCAAAAATGTTGAAGATGTAAGCAGCGAAAAATACTTTGACTTAATAATAGATAGCGGTGCGTTATTTGTATGGTTCTTCCACTATATGCCAGTTGGAAATGATGCAGCAGTTGAGCTACTACCTAGTCCAGAGCAGAGAGAGTTAATGTTTAACAAGATAAGAGAGTACAGAAAATGCAAACCAATATTCTCAATGGACTTCCAAAACGATGCTCAGTACGTACATGGTTGTATAGCAGGAGGAAGAAACTACCTACACATAAATGCTAAAGGCGATGTTGAACCATGTGTATTTATACACTATTCAAACTGTAATATTCACTATACTAGCTTATTAGACGCATATAAGAGTCCATTATTTATGGCTTACCACGACAATCAGCCATTTAACGACAATATGCTTCGTCCATGTCCAATGCTAGAAAATCCTGAATATTTAAGACAGATGGTTAAAGAAACAAAAGCAGAAAATACTGACTATCAGAGCTTTGAAAGTGTAGACCATCTATGTGATAAGACTGTTAAATACGCTGAAAATTGGAAGCCTACAGCAGATAAACTTTGGCATGGATGCAGTGGCTGTGATAATTGCAAAAAGGGTGAATAACTATGAAAGAATATCAAATATTTACTGACGCAACTTCTGATTTACAGGAGGATTTAGAGTCAGTAAAAGTAATACCTATGAACGTTGAAATTGGAGAAGATGATTATGTATATGGACCACAGGGAAATATTTCCTGCAAAGAGTTTTACGAACTGCAAAGACAGGGAAATTATGCACATACTTCTCAGATAAATGTATTAGAATACGAAAAATATTTTGAAGAGGCACTAAAAGAAGGGAAGGATGTTTTATACATCAGCTTCTCTTCTGGAATGTCTGGAACATATCAAACTGCATGCCTTTGTAGAAACGAGCTTATGGAGAAATATCCAGAGCAGAAGATTGTATGTGTAGACAGTCTTTGTGCTGCAGTAGGAGAGGGGCTTCTTGTTAAAGAGGTCGATAAAAAGAAGAGAGAAGGTTTATCAATGAATGAGCTTGTAGACTGGATAGAGGACAACAAGATGAATCTATGCCATTGGTTTACTGTAGATAATTTTGATCATTTAAAACATGGAGGAAGAGTATCTGCAGTTGCTGCAACTCTTGGTAATACATTAAATATAAAGCCTCTTTTACGTGTAGATGAAGAAGGTAAACTTCGGGTTGTCAAAAAAATTCGAGGACGTCATAAAGCTATGGCAGCTCAAGTTGAATGTATTGCAAGGACTTGGAACCCAGAGATAAGTAAATCTGTAGTAATAGCTCATGGAGATGATTTGAAAGCTGCAGAAGAACTAAAAGAGTGTGTGGAAAAGAGATTGCCAGATGCAGAAGTTTGCATATCTGAAATAGGGCCAATAATAGGTGCGCATACAGGCCCAGGAGTAATGGTACTTGTATTTTGGGGATTAGAAAGATAGAAATTTATCAAAATTATTTTGTGAAGAATTTACAAAAAATGAAAAAAATGTGAATATAAAAATTCAAATTTGGAAAGAATAAATAATTAATTTAAAATGGTAAATTAAATTTTATTTAGTCTATTAATAAAAAAATACAATTGATTAATAAAAGAAAATGTGAAGAGATATCGTTTTTTGTTGTTTTAGCAATTTAAAGATAATAAAATTATATCAAAAAGCTATTAATTTTGGCATAGGTAAATTTTCTTAAATTATAAAAAATTGTAAAAAAAGAAGTAAAACTTTATATAAATAACAAAATTCAAGTTAAAAATACAATTAGCTAATAATAAGTAGGTTAAATTTTGTTTGCGCCTTAATAAGTGCTGTGATATAATACATTTGGAAATGTTTTGTGAAAAAATAAACCAAAGCTCTATTTACTAATTTATTCACAAAACATAAATTATATCAAAATATCAAAAATCTTTTAGGGAGGGTAAAAATGGAAGCAACTAAAACTAAAAAGAAAAAACCATTTGGCTTTTATGTATGTGCTTTAGGATTCACATTTGAACGTATGGCATTCTACACAGCAAAATACTTATTAGCTATATGGATAGTAACAGAAGTAGCATCTGGTGGATTAGGATTACCAGATGAAAAAGGTGTTGCAATGTCAGCAGCATTTGTAGCATGGACTTATATAACACCAATATTTGGTGGATACATAGCTGACCATTGGATCAGTCCAAGAATATGTGTTCCAGTAGGTATGATACTTATGGGACTTGGATATTTATGTACTTGGAAAGCAGATTCTATGGGATTAGTTTGGGCAATGATAGTATTAGTTTCAATAGGAACAGGATTATTCAAAGGTAACTTATCTGGTATAAATGGATTATTATTCCATAACTCAGATGAGCTTGATGAAGCGTTCTCAATTCAGTACTCATTCGTAAACGTTGGTTCTTTCATAGGAACAACATTTATAGCAATGTTAGCTACTACTGGATTATTCGGTATAAAAACAAGCTTCAACACTGTATTCTTAATATGTGCGATATTTATGTTCATAGATGCAGCTTGGTTCATATTAAATGGTAAAGCTTTAGGTGATGCAGGTAAAGAACCTTTCAAAGCTGACCAGCGTGAATTCGAAACTGTAGCTAAAAAAGATGATGCAGCTGGAGATAAATTAACTTCAGGAGATGCAAAACGTATAGGAGCTATAGTATTAGTTACATTATTCTCAGCTATATTCTGGATGGTATGGTACATGGCTTACATGCCAGCATACTACAGATTTGGATGGGGAGATGGTTCATCTTACATGAACTTAGCAAACTGGTATATAGGAAGTTTCCAGATACCAACTTCTTGGTTCGACTCAATGAACGCATTAGTTTGTATAGCACTTGGACCAGTTCTAGCTGCTGTATGGGCTAAAATGGCTAAGAGACCTCAGGGAGATATAAGTATGTTCAAGAAAACTGCACTAGGTATAATACTAGTTGGTGTTTCTTACATAGTAATGGTTGTAGCTGATAAGATAGCTATGGCAAACGGACAGTGCTCATTCTTATGGTTAGCACTTGTAAGTATGCTTATGTCTTTAGGTGAAATGATATTCTCACCATTAGGAAACTCATTTATATCTAAGTTAGCCCCAGCTAAGGTTCTAGGATTATTACTTGGATTCTGGCCAATAGCTGTTTTCATAGCTCAGTATATATACCCAAGTCTATACGCTTGGTTAAAAACTTTAAACTTCACTGTTGGTTACGGTGGTTTAGCTGCTGTAATAATAGCTTTAGGTGTAATACTATGGTTATGCAGTGGTAAACTTGATGAAATGGAAAAAGCAGAATAATTTTATAAACGAGATGCCTCAGTTTTCTAGGCATCTCTTTTTTATTTATTTAGAGGTGAAGGTGAAATTTTTCCGTACATTTTAAACTAAGGCTTAGCTTGAATACACTCCCATTCTCCAGGCTTCGAACTTTGCAACCTTTTGTTAGCTTTTCAAGCTAACAAAAGGTTGCAAAGTTCTGCAGATTGTTGAATTTGGAGTGTATGTCAAGTTAAGCCTAAAAGTTAGAAAACTTTACGGAAAAATTTAAACCTTCACCTACTAATATAAAGCTAAAAAAGGAGATGCTAGAGAAAATATGAGGCATTTCGTTTGTAAGAATTATTTCTTTGGAAGATGGGGGAGTGGGTTTGGTGTATGTTTTTTTGAAAAATGGGGTATTATATAATTAGTATATATTTTTGGAAGGAGTTTGGTTATGAGAGAAGTTATTATTAATAGGTTATATAGACATTTTAAGGGGAATTTGTATTATGTTAAGGATGTTGCTCAGCATACGGAAACTGGTGAGATGATGGTTGTGTATCAGGCGATGTACGGAGAGTATGGGACTTTTGTTAGACCAGTGGATATGTTTTTAGAGGAGATAGATCCTAAGAGAGAGGGAAATGTTACTGGGCAGAAGTATAGATTTGAGCTTTATGAGAAGTAGATGCATATTTTTATATAAATAAATATGCAATAATTGCGTAAAAATAAAAATAAAAGCATGTAATAATTGCGTATTATATCATATAATAATACGCAAAAGTTGCGTATTTTTATTGCGTATATTATTTTTTTGTTGTAGAATCACTGTGAGGTGATAAATTTGAAACTTAAAAATCTTCGTAAAGAGAAAAAATTAACTCAAGCTAAATGTGCTGAATATCTTGGAATTCCACTTCGAACATATCAGAATTATGAAAATGATGAGTCAAAATCGGGCTCTATTAAATATGCATTTATGTTACAAAAGTTAGAAGAATATGGGGTTATAGATGAGAGCCATGGTGTTTTAAGTATAGAGCAAATTAGAGAAATTTGTACGAGAGTATTTGAAGGTTTGAAGATAGAGTATTGTTATCTTTTTGGCTCTTATGCTAAAGGAACAGCAAATGATAATAGTGATGTAGATCTTATGGTAAAGACTGATATTTCAGGTTTAAAATTCTATGATTTGATAGAAAAATTAAGAGAAGAGTTAAATAAAAAGGTTGATTTACTTAATTTTGAGCAATTGAATAATAATCTAGATTTAATAAATGAAATATTAAAGGATGGGATAAAGATATACCAGAATTATTAAGGTAGTTAAAGGAGAGTTTTGATTAGTGATGAGATATTATGTTGTTTCAGATGTACATGGATTTTTTAGTGAGATGAAAGCAGCTCTTGAGGAGAAGGGCTTTTTTGAGGATAAGGAGCCACATAAGTTGGTTGTTTGTGGTGATTTGTTTGATAGAGGAACTGAGGCTTTGGAATTAGAGGAGTTTGTTCTTGATTTGATTTCTAAGGATGAAGTTATTCTTATTAGAGGAAATCACGAGGATTTGCTTATGGAGCTTTTACATGGTTGGAGCAATAGGAGTTATTTTCAGATGCATCATTCGTCAAATGGTACGTTAGATACAGTTTGCCAGCTTACAAATTCTAATATGGACGAGATTTATTATAATCCTGACGATGTCGCTAGGAAGCTTATCAGAAATGAGTCTATTAGAACAATTATACCGAGAATGGTAGACTATTTTGAAACTGAGAGATATGTTTTTGTTCATGGTTGGGTTCCTTGCACTCAAGTATATGACAAGACAAAGTTAATAGGTTATGAGATAGATGAGAATTGGAGAGATGCTAGTATCAAGTCTTGGGAAAAGGCGAGATGGATCAACGGTATGGAGGCTGCACATTATGGTGCGAAGGTCGATGGAAAGACTGTTGTCTGTGGGCACTGGCATTGTTCTTTTGGGCATAGCAAGTATGAGGGAGATGGCGGTGAGTTTGACAATAAGCCTAACTTTGATACGTATTATGCAGATGGAATTATTGCTTTGGATGCTTGTACTACGATTTCTAAGAAAGTTAACTGTATTGTTGTTGAAGATTAAAGAGGATATTTTTATTGAATGTAATTACTTTTATAAAACTAGACCATTTTCCTGATGTTAGGAAAATGGTCTAAGTATTGGAAAATCTACATTATAGAAAATAAACTATTTTTTTATTTTCTTTTTTTGCTTCTCTTCTTTTTCAAGTTCTTTTATACTTTTAGTTGGAGTTGGTAAATCTTCTGGCATTGTTCCACCAAGTTCTTTGATTGTGTTCCTAACTACTTTTCCAACTTCAAAATGTGTATTATTAGCATTTTCTTTGCCTTTAATTTCTTCTCTTCTTAGTTTATCTTCCGTTTGAGTTGCTCTGAATAGATTTGCTGCAAGTTCCGTACTTCCCATGTGGTCTAATATTTTTTGATTTTTTTCAAGTCCTTTTTTAGTATGTATCCCCTTAGCATCAAGTCCACCATATAAGCCTTTATATCCAAAATTTTGAAAGCGTGCATAATCTATGGCTGTTTTTACACCAGCATCACTAGCAGCATTCACCAAATGTTTATTGTGTTCTTTTAAATCTTTTCTTATAGCAAGTCTTTTTTGTTCCTCTGATAGGGAGTCAAAGTTCTCTTGAAGTTCTTGCTTTCTAGTTTGCATAGAGAAATATGTTTGTCCTAGAGCTACTATGGATTTTCTTGGATCTGAATTTTGAACAATTAAGTAGCAGGCATATCTTGTAAGTTTTATATCTTCAATTTTACGAGTAGCATTATTTGATAAAGTTATATTTTTATTTATGTATATAAAATGATCTATTATATTTAACCCACTATTTAAGCAAGCTTCTTTAGCTTTATCGATAACTTTTGTGAAATTACGCCACTCTCTATACTCAAATATAAGCTGTAAATCTCTTGCATACCAGAACTCTACTCCATTTTCGTCGATTTGTTTAATTTTTTCAAATACGATATCATTGTAATTTTCTATATCATTCATAAATAATTTTATATTCTCCTTTTGTTTTTATTTTGTTTAAAAAGTAGAAAGAAAAATATCAGCCAAAATATACTGAATAATAAAAGTAAATTATTTTAAATTTTAAATCGATATTATCCATAAGATTCTCCTTCCTAAGTAAAGGATAAGCAGAAAAAATTGAATATATTCATATTACAGTTGATTTGAATAATAATAGATTTTAGATTAATAATAAAAAATAAAATTATCTAAATAAAATAAAGTCTAATGTAAGTGAAATTTATTGTTTTTTTGAACATTTTGCCGACGTCGGCAAAATGTTCAAAGTCTTGAAAATACTAAATTTAAAGAAAAGAAATTTTTAAAATGTATGGATGTTAGATGTATATCAAATAAAAAATAAGTAAAGTTTAATACAAGTAAATTTTTGCGTTTTTTTGAACATTTTGTTGACGTCAACAAAATGTTCAAGATATTGAAAATACTATATTGTTAGAAAAATAAAAAATGAAAAAAATAGTTTAAATGGATTATATTAAACTTAATATTATAAAGGAATATAATTAAAAAAATATAAAGCTGATAAAATCTGCTAGTATTTGTGTATGAAATGAACTATGTTCAGTAGTTATGGTTGGTGGGGTATCGTTGAAAAATAAATCTATCAATGCTATAATAAATTATCTGATTTTTATGACAATTCATAGATATGAGGAGTGTGAAAGAGCAAGGTAAAAGTAAGCAATAAAAACTAGATGCTTTAAGTTAAAATTTCACTAGAAAAGAGGGATATTTATGAAAAAATTAAAAACATTATTATCATTGGTAATTGCGACATCATTGACAAGTATGTTCTGGCCTTCAGATACAAGCTTACCTCTATCACAGCCATACGCATTAGAGGGAGGAAATAGTTGAATAAAATTTTGAAGTTTTGGAGATAGTTTTTGCTATCTCCTTTTTTATTGTAATATATACTATTTAATATAAATAAATTTATGATAAAAGATATAATATAAAGTAGGGCTATTATATTGAGAGGAGAATATACATTTATGAAAATAACCACGAAAGAAGTTAGTAAATTAATTAAAAATTTAATATGGGTATTTTGTATATCATTGGTTGCTTTTTATTTTATAAAAATTCCAACTGAAATTTATGTTTTTATTATTTTAGGAACATTAATTTATATACTAATTGAATATAGTATAAGTAAAAATTTAGTATTTTACTTAAATATTATGGCATATTATGTTGTAAATATATTTTCATTTTTAATAGTTAATATATTTCTTAATAGATGTATGAAGTATCCTATATTTAGTAATATTAAAATAGAATTATTTAAAATTAATCTAGAACAGAATAAAGAAGTACTAAAAATACTATTAATACCATTAATATTATTTTTAGTAATAGTTATATTATTTAATTTAAAAAATATTTTTAAAAGTAAAGTGCATAATAAAATAAATAATAGACTAGAAGATAAAAAAGAATTATTTGAAGAAAGAAAAGAAGATTTAAAAAGGCTTGAAAAGTACCTAAATGATTTTAATATTGTTGGGATTGATGGAGATTGGGGAAGTGGGAAATCATTTTTAACAGATCATTTAGAAGGATATATAAAAATAAAAATAGATTTATTAGCGTGTAATGAGGATGATATACAAATAGTAGTATTGAATGAATTAGATAAATTATTAAAGAATCAGAGAATATTTTCATCATATTCTCCTAAGCTAAAAAAAATACTTAGAAAAGAAAGATTTTTTGAAAATATAGGAGATGTACTTGTAAATGATGATACTCTATATTCAGACGTATTGACTGGACTCGCTAAGGATTTAGATAAGATAGATGGAACGATACTTATTATATATGAGGACTTGGATAGAGTAGAAGATACAAATGTTATAAAGAAAATATTAGGCATATCTGAAAAAATTTCTAGTAGCAAAGTAAAGATATTGCATCAATTTTCTGGAAAAAATCTCAAATTGAAGGGTATAAATAGAGATTACTTAGAAAAGTATATTCCATTTATTTTAAATATTACAGAAATACAATTTAATTCTATTCTGAAATATTTATTAAAAATGAATAAATATAAAAATTGCAAATTAAAAATTGAAGATTTTAATTTTTTTGGATTTGATACAATAGATGTATATATTGGTTCAAAATATTATTTTACAATTAGAAAAATAGAACACTTTTTAGATGAAACTATAAGTGTTATAGAAGAACAAGATAGGTACATGAAAAATAAAAGTACTGTAATAGCTTTGATTTTCATAAAACATTTTTGTGAAGATATTTATATAAAGATTATACCAGGTGAAAGTTTATTAGATACATTTTTATTAGAATACAATAAAGAAAAAGGTACTGTAGAAGATTGGATTACTTACTGTGAATATAATGACTTAGATATAGAAAAAATACTTATTAAAAAAGAAAATAAAATACCAATATTTATTTTTGAATTTTTTGGATATAAATTCGCAAATGAAAATGCTGAATTAGAGTTAAAATTAAAGAATCAAAATATAAATAGAGAAAAGGATAGAATAATTTGGAATATAATAAATAGTGGTAAAATGGAATACACATACTATGAAAAAAATACAAGTCTTTTTATGAAAGAGGTAATAAATAAAACGAAAGAAGAAAGAGCTAAATCATATGAAAAATTTATGAATGATTACTATGATGATGAATATAGTAAAAGAGTAATGAAATTTGGAAAAGAAATAAGTAAAGAAGGTGAAATATTTAAATCTTTAAATATAAAAGAAATTAAAAATGAAGAATGGATTGAAGTAATAGATTTTTATTTTGAATATTATAAAGTAAAAACAATAACTTTAGAATTGATAGAGTGTCTAAGTTATTGTGATTTAACATCTAGAAGAAACTATATTTATATTTTAGAAAAATTTAATAACTTGAATATTATAGGTAATTTAAATTATTCTTATATTTATAATAAGCATTTTTTAATTAAATATTTAAAACAGATTCAAATGTTAGGATTTTGTAAAACAGTTTATGATTTAAACTATTTATATGGATTAGAAACATATGTAAAGAAACCATATGAATTAATAAATAGTGTATTAAATCCAATAAAGAAGAGGCTAAATGAAAGTTATGATAATATTAATATTGAATGTGTAAGAAACGATATCAAAATTATCATAAATTTTATAGATAAAAATGCACAATTAATAAATGATCCACGATATTACAGTAGTAAAGATATTTCTAAAGAAAATTTAAATGATTTAGATTATATAACGAAAGAAGATAAATTAGATATTTTTGAAATAGAAAAAGGATATTGTCAAGAAATTTTTACAGTAGAGGATATAAAAAAATTTATAGAAAAAATGTAGAAATAATATAGTAATTAACAAAAGCTCCATGTGATTGAATAAATTACAAGGGCTTTTTTTATTATTCAAAAGAAAATAACTATTCGTTTACATAGATAAAAACAACAAAACATAGTAAAATAGAATTATATAAAACAAAAAAATCAAAATAAAAAAAGAGAGGACAAAAAATGATAACAGGCGAGTTAAAAAATAAAGTCGATAAAATATGGGAGACTTTCTGGACTGGAGGAATCACAAATCCACTAGAAGTTATAGAGCAGTTCACATACCTTCTATTCATAAAAGGTCTTGATGAAACAGAAACACTAAACGAGGAAGAAGCTGAAATACTTGGTCTTGATTTTGACAGAGTATTCCCAGAGGACAAGCAGCACCTAAGATGGAGCAAGTTTTCAAATGAGGGAAATCCAGAAAAAATGTACGACATAATGGCGAACGAGGTATTCCCATTTATTAAAAATCTTCATGGTGACGAAGAATCAGCCTATGCAAAATATATGGGAGATGCTATTTTCAAAATACCTACTCCTTTAATGCTTGCGAAAATTGTCGACAGCATAAACAACCTAGAACTAGACAGAGATAAGGACACAAAAGGGGACTTATACGAATATTTACTATCAAAAGTGGCAGCAGCAGGGACAAATGGGCAGTTTAGAACGCCAAGACACATAATAGATATGATAGTCAACCTTATGCAGCCAAAAGCAGATGATATAATAGTCGATCCTGCAATGGGAAGTGCTGGATTTTTGGTGTCAGCACAGCAGTATTTAAGGGATAACAGAGCGGAAATGTTCCTAGATGCAAAACTAAAAAATCACTTCAACAACGATATGTTCTACGGATTTGACATGGATAGAACTATGCTGAGAATAGGTGCAATGAACATGATGTTACATGGGGTGGACAACCCTAACATAGAGTACAAAGACTCGCTATCAGAACAGAATACAGACAAAGAAAAATTCACTCTAGTACTTGCAAATCCACCATTCAAAGGAAGCTTGGACTATGAAGCAGTTAGTGCGGATTTATTAAAAGTTACAAAAACTAAAAAAACAGAACTTCTATTCCTAGCATTATTCTTGAGAGTGCTAAAAATGGGTGGAAGATGTGCGTCAATCGTGCCAGATGGAGTACTTTTCGGAAGCACAAAAGCACACAAAGAGATAAGAAAAGAAATAATCGAAAACCAGAAACTAGAAGCAATAATATCAATGCCGAGTGGAGTATTCAAACCTTATGCTGGGGTTTCGACAGCGATAATCATATTCACTAAAACTAATGCAGGTGGAACTGACAAGGTTTGGTTCTATGATATGAAGGCTGACGGATACTCACTTGACGATAAGAGAACAGAAATAGACGAAAACGACATACCAGACATAGTTGAAAGATTTAATAACCTTGAAAAAGAGGCGGACAGAAAGAGAACTGAGCAGAGTTTCTTTGTAGATGTAGAGGAAATCAGAGAAAATGGATATGACTTGAGTATTAATAAGTACAAGGAAATTGTGTATGAAGAGGTTGAATACGATGCACCGAGCGTGATTTTAGGAAGAGTGAAGGAGCTTGAAGGTGAGATAGCTGCTGGAATTGAAGAATTAGAAAGAATGCTAGGGGTGTAGGAGTATGGAGAATAGTGTTGAAAAACTAATTGAAAAAATTAATTTTGAAAAAGAAAAAGCTATTGAAAATGGTATTATTCGAAAGGAAAAACCTCAAAAGGAAATTTCTGATAGAGAAAAATATTGTAAATTACCAGATACTTGGATATGGATTAGATTAGGCGATTACTGCTTAAAAGCAACAGATTATGTTGCAAGTGGTAGTTTTGCTTCGATAAAGGAAAATGTCAATTATTATAATACTGAAAATTATGCAATAATGGTTAAAACAGCAGATTTTGCTAATAATTTTACAAAAAATTTAACTTATACAGATGAAAGCAGTTATAAATTTTTATCGAACTCAAATCTATTTGGAGGAGAGCTTATTTTAAGCAACATTGGATCTATAGGAAAAGTATTTAAAGTACCTTACTTGAATAAGCCGATGACATTGGCTTCTAATACAATTATGATAAAGTTTACGGATGATAAATTGGCAGATTATATGTATTATTACTTCAAATCAAATTATGGTCAAAATGCTATAAAATCTATATCATCAGGAACATCAATGTTAAAATTCAATAAAACACAATTAAAAACTTTACCAATTCCAATTCCATCAATAGAAATACAGGAAAAAATAGTAACTGCATTAGACAAAGCACAATCTTTAATTGATAAAAAGAGAGAGCAGATAGAATTATTAGATGAATTAGTAAAATCTAGATTTATTGAAATGTTTGGAGATCCTGTAAGTAATTTAAAGGATTGGAAAAAACAGAAAATCAATGAAGTTGCACCAGTATCAAATTATAAAGGTGAATTTAATGAAGAAAAAATATGGCTACTTAATTTAGATATGGTTGAATCTAACTCAGGGAGAATAATAGATTTTAATTATGTTGATAAGGAAGAAATAGGTAGTTCTACTTGTACTTTTGACACAAGTAATGTACTTTATTCAAAATTAAGACCATATTTAAATAAAGTAGTAATTCCTGAGAGAATAGGATATGCAACATCAGAGATGATACCATTAAAACCAAATAAAAAAGTATTAAATAGAGAATATTTAACATATTCACTAAGAAATAAATCCTTTGTTGATTATATAAGTGAGAAAGTATCTGGTGCAAAAATGCCTAGAGTAGTAATGAACGACTTTAAAAATTTTGAATTACCTATTCCACCAATAGAGCTACAAAATGAATTCGCAGAATTCGTAACACAAATAGACTCAATCCGTTCAAAAATGGAATCAAGTCTATCAGAACTAGAAGACAACTTCAACTCACTAATGCAAAAAGCATTCAAAGCAGAACTATTCTAAGAGGGGGTGAAAATTTTGAATAACTTCGACTTTCTACTAAATAACAAAAACTTTTCAAGCTTCAGTAATGCATGCATCGAAGCCGAAAAAGCAATGTCGATAAGTCCTGCAAACTGTGCAATCCTATCAAGAAGAGCGCTAGAACTAGCAGTGAAATGGCTATATGCAAACGATGATTATTTAAAATTACCATACCAAGACAACCTTAGCTCCCTTATACACAGCAGAAGTTTTTTAGAGCTTGTAGATTTTGAAATGCCGAACCTTCTAAAATACATTGTAAAGCTTGGGAACAACTCAGTTCACACAAACACAATGATTACTAGAGAAGAGGCAATTCTTTCTCTTCACAACCTTCATCAGTTTGTGAGCTGGATAGATTATTGCTATTCAGATGAATACACAGCATCGGATTTTGATGAGGAGCTTATAGATAAAGAAGAGAACAAGAGAACAAATCCTGAGGTGCTTAAAAAAATCTATGAAGAACAAGCATCAAAGGATAAAAAGCTTGAGCAGATGATCAAAGAAAATGAAGAGCTAAGAAAGCAATTAACAGAAAAAAGGGAACTAAAAAAAGAAGACTACAATTTCAATATAGACAATATTAGCGAATTTGAAACAAGAAAGAGATACATAGACATCGAGCTAAAATCTCTGGGGTGGGATTTTAATAGAGATATTAGAGAAGAGCTTGAGGTCAGAGGTATGCCAAACGACACAGGTCTAGGATATGCAGATTATGTTCTATTTGGCGATAACGGAAAACCACTAGCAGTTATCGAGGCAAAGGGGACTTCAAAAGATGCAAAAGTTGGTCAGCAGCAAGCTAAACTTTACGCCGATTGTATAGAAAATCAGTATGGACAAAGACCAGTTATATTTTTGAGCAACGGATATGAAAATTATATCTGGGATGATTACAATGGATATTCTGAGAGAAGGATTTACGGATTCTACAAAAAATCAGAGCTACAACTGATGATTGACAGAAGAAAGAACAAAAAGCCTTTAAACAAAATTGTTGTAAAAGATGAGATTTCTAATAGATATTATCAGAAAGAGGCGATTCAAAACGTTTGTGAGGCACTTGAAAAAAGACAGAGAAAGATGCTGCTTGTTTGTGCGACAGGTACAGGAAAGACTAGAACAGCTATTTCTTTAGTGGATGTGCTTTCAAATCACAACTGGGTTAAAAATGTTCTGTTTTTAGCGGATAGAAAGGCGCTTGTGAAGCAGGCAAAGAACAATTTTTCTAAGTTGCTTCCTCATATGCCGCTTTGCAATATGCTAGATAGCAAGGACAATCCAGAAGAAGCAAGGATAGTATTTTCAACTTATCCAACTATGATGAATTCAATAGATGATACTAAGTCTAAGGATGGAAAGTTACTTTTCACTCCTGGATATTTTGATTTGATTATTGTCGATGAGAGTCATAGATCAATTTATAATAAGTATAAGCATATTTTTGATTATTTTGATGCTTATTTGGTTGGACTTACTGCTACACCTAAGGACGAGATAGACAAGAATACTTATAGTGTTTTTGATTTGGAAAATGGTGTGCCGACTTACGCTTATGAGTATGAAAAGGCGGTTGAGGACGGATATCTTGTAGATTACACTACTTTAGAGTTTAAGACTAGGGTTATGGAAGAGGGTATTTCTTATGATAGTTTATCAGAGGAAGAAAAGGCTCGTTATGAGGAAACTTTTGACGACGATGATAGTGTAGGAGATTATATTGGAAATTCGGCGATTAATAAATGGCTTTTCAATGCCGATACGATAGATATGGTTATTAAAAATCTTATGGAAAAAGGTCTTAAAATAGAAGGTGGAGATAAATTAGGAAAGACAATTATCTTTGCAAATAATAAAAGGCACGCTCAGCGGATTGTTGAGAGATTTAATACAATTCTTCCAGAGTACGGTGGAGATTTTATCAAAGCTATCTACAATGATGTTAGTTATGTTGATAGTTTGATAGATGATTTTTCTGAAAAGGATAGGATGCCACAGATTGCGGTGTCTGTAGATATGCTAGATACTGGGATTGATGTTCCAGAAGTTTTGAATCTTGTGTTCTTTAAAAAAGTTAGAAGTAAGACTAAGTTCTGGCAGATGATTGGTAGGGGAACTAGACTTTGTCCAGAGCTTTTGGGTGTTGGTCAGAACAAGGAATGTTTCTTGATTTTGGATTTCTGCAATAATTTTGAGTTCTTTAGGGTTAATCCTAATGGAAACGAAACTAAAAATGTTCAAACATTGACTCAGAGAGTTTTAAATGTGAAGGTAGATATTATCAGAGAGCTGCAGGATATTAGTTATTCTTCAGATGAGGATTATGCTGAGTTTAGAGATAATTTGGTTGATGAGATGATTGGATATATTAAGGGGCTAAATAGAGAGAGCTTTATGGTTAAGCCTAGTCTGAGATATGTAGATAAGTATAGAGATAAGTCTGCTTGGAATGGGCTTGGAGCTATTGATATAGCTGAGATTAAGGAATATATAACACCTATAATAAAGCTAGATGATGATAATGAATTTGCAAAGAGATTTGATATTCTTATGTATACAATTCAGCTTGCTAGCTTAAATGGAAGCAATGCGAGTGCTAATATTAAGAGCGTTATTGATACAGCAGAGAAGCTTTCAAGACTTGGAAGTATTCCACAGGTTATGGAGAAGAAGTATATTATCGAAAAAGTTATGACTGAAGAATTCTGGGAAGATGTTGATATTTTCAATCTTGAAGAGGTTAGGGAAGCACTTAGAGATTTAATTCGTTTCTTGGAAAAAGAGGTGCAAAAGATATACTACACTAATTTTGAGGATGAGATAATCGCTGAGGAAAGTAATGGCTCTATTTACAATGTAAACGACTTGAAGAATTATAAGAAGAAGGTAGAGCATTATCTTAAGGAGCATAGAGATGATTTGGCTATTTACAAGCTTAGAAATAATAAGAAGCTGACAGAGCAAGATTTTGAAACTTTGGAAGATGTTCTGTTTAAGCAGCTTGGTACTAAGTCTGATTATGAGAGAGAGTATCGGGATAAGCCTGTAGGAAAGATGATTAGAGAAATTGTTGGACTGGATATTAATGCAGCTAATGAGATTTTCTCTGAGTTTTTGAATAGTCAGGATTTGAACGCCAATCAGATTCATTTTGTTAAGCTGATTGTTGATTATGTTGTTAAGAATGGGGTTATGGATAAAGCTGTTTTAAAAGAAGAACCATTTAGAACTGCTGGAGGAATTACTATTTTTAGAGAAGTAAGAGAAGTACAAATGAAGCTTATAAAGAAAATTGATGAGATAAATGAAAATGCAATGTAAGATTAAAAATATAAAAAATAATTATATTTAATAAATAATAAGAAGAGTATGTATAGATTTTACATACTCTTCTTGTTTAATTAAACTTAATATATTATTCTAGTATAGCAAATGACTCACATGTCATTAAGCGTTTTCGTCCTCCTGTATTTTCAATATCACCTATTATTTCAACATGATTTCCAGACTCATGAGCTTCAAGAGCTTTATTATAATCATCTTTTTCGAGAAGAACATTTATAGTTCTTCTGTTATTATTTTCATCTAAATAGACAATTGAAACTTTTCCAGTTTTTCTCTTAGATGCATCTGGTATAGATTCTAATTTTTTTATTCTTCCAACTATTTTTGTGTGTGTATTAATTGTTTCTTTTAATTTATCTATAGTTGATATTATTGGTTGATAATAATCATTTGATATAGAAATCTTATCTATTTTAAAACGATTAGATTTTACAACCGGAGACCATTGAGCAATAAACTCAACAGTTGTATCTGAAGAATCAATATTTAAACCAGCTAATGCTTCATAAAAGTTAGTGCTAATTATTGTATTTTTATCACTGGAAATTAATTTTTCTAATTCATCATTATCAATATTTTCTTTAATTGTTGTAATATTTCTCATAATTCTATTTGTTACCTTGCGTGTTAATGAGTTGGCGCATTGTTCCTCATCAGAAAAAATACTAAGTTGTTTATATTCCTCTGAATCATCTAATTCTGCAAATGGGCATACAACTGAAATGACATAACTTCCAATTTCTGTTTGGCCAAACTTACAATTACTTACAAACTTTGATACAACATCATCTTGCCTACCCTGATGATAAGGTTTAGGATGAAGAACATCTTGAGCAGTTGCAGCTATTAATTTCTTTGTATTTTCAAAAAGACTTATTGCATCATCAAATGATATACTTCCAGATTCAATATAATTTTTCTGAAGTCTGATTTTTAATATATCTGTATTAGGATTAAGTAGATATAACATAAGTTGTTCTGTAGATTGTCCTTCTACAAGAGCAATTTGTTCAATTGAGTCATACATTGCTTGCTTATAATCAGATAAAGTTTTATCTAATGGAATGATAACTTGATAAAATTCATCTTCAGCTGTATACTTTTGAAATATTTTAATATATTCTTTTTTTGTTTTAAATTGTGTCCAACCAGTATCTTTTAAATATTTTGATACAGCAAGAGGATTTATTTTTTCAGTTAAATCCAAAAAATTAACTGAATAAATCATGGCCATTCCTCCTTTGCTATTTTTTCTAATATATTTAATAGAGTATCCTTATTGATAATATTTTTCTTGTCTATACTTACACTTACTGAGCTTGTATTATTAGACAATTGTTTACTAGAAAAATCAGCCCAGTACATAGTACCTTTAATTAAAAGTTCTTCTTTGGACCATTTTACCCATTCACTTTCTTCTTCTGGTAATATTAAAAGAGCCAAAATTATAGGTGTTGTACATCTAGAACATAAATCATTATAGTTTTTAACTTTTAATGAATACTTTATTTCTGAATCTGTATCAGAATATTGTGATTTAGAAGAAGTACATTTCAATTGAATTCTTAAAGATGACATATAACATCCATCAATAAAATTAAACTTTTTTTTAACTATAGCATCGGTGCTATCATGATCATGCCTCTGAATATCAAATGAAATACCAGCACTAGCACAAATAGCAGACATATAACTGATATGAATATCTTCTTTATCATTTGTAGAAAGCATATTTTTCATTTTTATTCCCCCACGTTCTTAATTTGAGGTAATTATATCATAAATTTCAGATTTATCAATATAATAATATAAATTTATTTAAACAACTATACTCGCTATAATCAACACTGCTCCAATAATCCCCTTAACAGTAAGAGTCTCACCCAAGAACAACGCTCCTAAAACAGCGACAGTAATAGGGTTTAACGCACAAAGCACACTCGCTCTCTCTGCAGTAGTCCCACTCTGGGCATAAGGTTGAAGTGTAAAGCCAAACACACTGCATATAATTGCCAGATACAACATATAAGTCCACTCAATTCCAGTCGCAGGAAGTGCAGGAGTTTCAAATATAAATGCTGCAATAAGCGAAAGAATTCCCATCGTACCCACCTGATAAATACCAACTCTTATCGGATCTGCCTTGTCAGCAACTTTAGAAGTCAAGATAATTGTACCTGCATAAGTCAGAGCTGTCATCATTCCAAGCAAATCGCCAAAGTTGAACTCAAATCCCTCAGGCTTGAAGTTAAGAAGAACTATCCCTATTCCGCACATAAAGAACATCAAAATTGTTTTCTTATCTGGAAATTTTCTGGTCATAATTGCTAAAATAATCGGAACTATTATAATTGCTGTATTTTCCTCAAATGCTATCGAAACTGAGGTAGTGTATTTAAGTCCTGTTAATTCTAAGAACATAACGACGAAAAATGATGCCCCAACCAAAAATCCGTATAATAAATCGTTTTTGTCGGTCTTTTTAAGTGTTTTAAATCCGATTACTACAAGAACTGCAAATGCAATCATCGACCTAATTCCTAAAAGAGTGAACTGTCCCATATTTTCTAAAAGAAGCTTTAAAAATAGAAACGACGTCGCCCTTGCGATGATAACTGAGCCAAGTAGCACCTCGGAAGCTTTTCTATTAAGAGGTTTTGCCATAATCTAATTCCTTTCTAAAAATAATCTCACAAAATATAGTATAAAGGCAGATTTTAATAGAGTAAATAAGATTTTAATATAAAAGCAATATAAAAATTATATATAAGATTACAAATTGACAACAAAGTATTATTTGATTTTTGAATATAAATATAAAAATATTATTACTTGAAATAAGAGGAATATCGATAAAAAAAGATAATATTAGAAGTAAGGTCAAATTTTTTTTAGGGGGATTTAGTATGGAAAAGAAAGAATTAACTTGTATAGACTGTTTTGTCACTAATTGCAACAAAGAGGACAAGGAGTTTCCTGATTTTTGCTTAACAACAAATATGGACGAAGATGTGCTAAATGAAGCAATGGAACTTTATAAAGAGGACGAAAATCGTCGCTCAATGATAGCTGCTGGTGAAGTTGAGCACGACCATTATTGCCAGTACACAAGAGTTGAGGAAATAATGGCTTATGCTAGAAAAATGGGAATGAAAAAGCTTGGAATAGCTACTTGTGTTGGTCTAATCAGTGAGAGTAGAAAACTTGCTTCAATCCTAAGATACAACGGATTTGAAGTTTACGGTGTGGCTTGTAAGGTTGGTACTCAGAAGAAGGTTGACGTCGGTATCCCAGAGAGATGCAACGAAATCGGTGAAAACATGTGCAACCCAATTCTTCAGGCTAAGCTTTTAAATGAAGCTGGAACTGAGCTAAATATTGTGATGGGGCTATGTGTAGGGCACGATAGCTTATTCTACAAATACTCTGATGCATTAGTTACAACTGGTGTGACAAAAGACAGAGTGACAGGACATAACCCAGTTGCTGCTATTTACGGAGCTGATTTCTACTTTAAAAAGAGATTTTTCCCACCAAAAGATGAAGAAGAAAAATAGAACTAGGTGAGTGAAAATCGACAAAATTAAGATAGATTGGTGATTATTCTGCTGAAAATACGACTTTCTTGAAAAAATAATCTATGAAGTATATACTTTTAATTGAGTAGTTATAAAAAATAAGACCTTTTTAGGAGGCTTTTATGTTGATAAATAAATTAAAAGAACTAATAGAAAATGAAAAAAACTACATAGAAAATATACCTAGTGAGATAGAGAGCTCAGAAAATAAAATTCCTATTGAGCAGGAAATGTCTAAGCAAGCAAAGATAATGAAGAGTTTTTTAAACTGCAATTGTAAATATTATCCACTAAATACTGAGGATAACGATATCATATGTGGATATCTTGAGTCGCTTCAAAGGTCAAAAGAGGAGCATTTTATCCCTATTATTGTGGATATAAGTGATAATTTACTAGATGCTGTTATTATGAATACTGTTGTAGACAGTGACGACGATTCTGAGAGCATAATGGACTTGGGAATTAGGGAGAATAAAAAAAGAGATGAGTTCTTCAAGAATGGAATAATAGACTTTGAAACCAGTGAAGTGATAGAAAGATATAGAAAAAATATGGTTTCTAAGGACTTTTCTGCTGGAAAAGATCTATTAGACGAGATGATTGAGAATAATAGAGAATATTTTGGTGGATATGAGCTTGAAAAGGACGAGCTTGAGGTAGAAGATGATCCAACTGCTGATGTGGATGATTTAGATTTTGAAGATGAAATGGAAAAGCATGGAGAAATCCTAATTGCAGAAATTCCTGTGGAAAATCCTTGGGAAATATTTGCATATATTCCATTTGGTGGTTGGAATGATTGCCCAGGAAATGAGGATATTATGTCGATTTCTAAGTATTGGTTTGAAAAATACGGAGCAATTCCTTTTGAAATAAGTCATAACACTCTTGAATATATAGTTGAAAAACCTGTTGATGATGAGGATAAAATCAGATTCACAGAAGAATTTTACGCATTTTGTCCAGACAGTGTGGACAAATATATGGAAAACTTTAATATAGATAAATTGGCTAAAAAAATATATGGGGAAAAAATCTGGCATTTCTGCTGGAATTAAATCAAAATTTATACGTTAATTTCTCTCAGGGATTGAAGTCATAGACAAACTCCTCTCCAGCTTCGACGTGTGTACAAGTAAATTGTTTCATTGTAAACAAACCTCACGTCTCCAGATTGTCGAGAGAGTTTTGTCTATGCACTTCAATCCACTAAGTTAGATATTATCCCTATAAAATTCGATTTGAGCAGAACCTGAGGATAACCGATGTAATATTTTCAACAAGTCCTTTTGTTTCAATATGTTATAAATTTACTAGCTTGCTAAATGATGATTAAATCAAAACTTTACAAATCTATTTATAAGCTACAGCATATGAGTATATAGACAAAATCACTCGACAATCTGCAGACGTGTATTTTAAATACAACAAAGTATGTTACTCACACACACGTCGAAGCCTGGAGAAGATTTTGTCTATATACTCTTTGCTGCTCTTAAAATAGATATTCGGTAAATTTTGATTTATTTTACATAATGTATTCTATTTTCTTCAAATCTATCCTGTTGTTCTTTTATGTTTTCTGGATATCCGCAAGCTATTAGTGCAAATGCGCTTAGGTTTTCTGGCATATCTAATACTTTAGCGACATCGTCCATTCTTTCTTTTATTGGGGCGATACCAATCCAAACTGCTCCAAGTCCTAGATGATCTATTTCAAGAAGCATATTTTCTGTGCAAGCAGAGCAGTCTATTTCTCTGTAATCAGCACGAAGAGAGTCGTTTCTGTAGCATACGACAAATGTAACTGCTGATTTTTCAACACTTCCCGCATATTGGCTACATTTTGATAGTTTTTCTAACACTTCTTTATTTTCTACAACGTAGAATTCCCATGGTTGTTGGTTCATTGCAGATGGTGCTGCCATACCAGCTCTTAATATTTTTTCTATTTTTTCCTGTTCTACAGGCTGATTAGTGTACTTTCTTACACTAGTTCTGTGGAATATACTATTCATAAAAATCACTCCTTTTTAAAATCCAAGTAAAAAATTGAACTTATTTAATATTAAAATTCTCTAAAATATAGGTAAATCCTTTAATTTTTTGTATAAATATTAATTTTTGTACAGATTTATATTTTTGATTCCAAAATAGATTTTTTAAATCTAAAGATTGGTCTCTATTTCTATACAGTATACAAATTTTGTAGTAAAATAAAAAAAGATATGTGTTTTAGGTGAGATAATTAAAATTATAATTAGTAAAGGAGAGAATATGGGAAAAATACTAAAAAAACTAACTGCAATTATGTTGGCTGTACTATTTGTTATACCAGCCACTGGTTATGCAGCCGAAGTAAAGAAAAAGCCGGTTGTAGAGATATACTCTAAAAATTCAATACTAGTAGACCAAAAGACGGGAAGGGTTATAACTTCAAAAGAACCAGATAAACAGGTTCCACTTGCTAGTATTAGTAAGGTTATGACTTTCTATGTTGCTCAGGATGCGATAAAGAACGGAGAAGTTAAAAAAGATGACCTAGTGACAATAGACAAGAAGATGCTAAAAGTTAGCGGATCTACTATGCACCTTAAAGAAGGTGAAAAAGTTAAATTCAACGAGCTTTTAAAAGGGCTAATGATTGTATCTGCAAATGACGGTGCAGTTGCTATTGCATCTCATGTATGTAAAGGCGATGTAGATGCATTTGTTGATAGAATGAACGCAAAAGCTAAAGAATTAGGTATGAAAAATACTTATTTTATAAATCCAAATGGACTACCTATATACGACTGGACTAAAAAAGACGGCGATCCAAAACAGAACCACTCTACAGCTAGAGATATAGCTACTATGACAAAGAACTTACTTGACGATTATGAAGAAGAAACTATTGCTATTACAGATTGCAAGCTTGACCACGATCCTTCAAGAGATTGCAATTACTACAATACAAATCCACTTCTTCATATGCATTCAAATGTAGACGGCTTAAAAACAGGATATACAGATTTAGCAGGATACTGCTTAGTATTTACAGATAAGATGAATTCAGATGGAAAAAGCGACATAGACAACAGAATGATAGGTGTTGTTATGGGTAACTGGTGCAAAGAGGACAGAGTTCGGTCTGCAAATGCACTTTATAATTTAGGGGAAAATTTTGAAACTAAGCTTATGTGTAAAAAAGGTGAAACTGTTGCAACAGGTAATATAGACAATATATCAGATTTGGATAATATAGATTTACAGCCTAAGAGAGATTGCTACGGTGTTGTTAAAAATAACGAGGATATAACTGAAAAGGTTAGATATGTGAAGATAGACGCTACACCAAATGAAGAAACTACTGTGGCGTACCTAGATTACATAGACCAGTACGGAGATGTTATACAGTCTGTACCTCTTATTAGCAGCAATTTAGAGCATATTTCGCTTGTTTCAAGGGCAAAATTAATGGGTAATAAGATAAAGAGATTATTCAATATGGACAAAACAGATGAGAAAAAGGAGCTACCATATACAGTAGTTGTTTAGTCTGTAGAAAAGTTATATAGGTTAAATTGGGGTGTTATTATGAAATTACTTATTACTAAAAAATTCGACGATGAAAAGATGAAGATGATAGAAGACCTTGGATATGAGATAGTTTTTATGGAGGATAGAAAGCTTCAAAATACTCCAGAGGTGAACAGCGTTGATGTTGCCTATGTTTATTACTATACTTCTAGGCTTGATTATTCTCAGATGAAGAATTTAAAATTCCTGCAGCTTGCTAGTGTAGGATTTGATCATATTCCAAAGGAAGTTTTTGTAGAAAATAATATATACCTTTCAAATAATAACGGAGGATATAGTGTTCCTATTGCAGAATTTGCGGTGATGAACGTGTTAAATATATACAAGAATTCTAAAAAGTTCTTCAAAAATCAGGACGAATCTTTATGGAAGGTTGATATGTCCCTTTTAGAATTAGTAGGTAAGAGAGCTGGTATTTTAGGTACTGGTGGAATTGGTATGGAAACTGCCAAGAGATTAAAGGCTTTTGGTGTTGAGGTATGGGGTGTTAATACTTCTGGAAGAGATGTAGAATACTTCGATAAATGTTTCAAATCAGAAGATATGGATATTATTTTTAAAGAGTGCGATATTGTAATCGCAGTTATGCCTTCAACAAAGGAAACAGAAAGAATGATTAATAGAGATAAGTTTGAAATGATGAAGGAAGGTTCTGTGTTTATGAATTTAGGCAGAGGAAATCTTGTAAACTTAGATGATTTAGAAGAGTATGCGC
Source organism: Peptoclostridium sp. AF21-18 (assembly GCF_003478825.1). NCBI lineage: Bacteria > Bacillati > Bacillota > Clostridia > Peptostreptococcales > Peptoclostridiaceae > Peptoclostridium > Peptoclostridium sp. AF21-18. The sequence goes on along the minus strand of NZ_QUGE01000015.1, from coordinate 19,152 downwards.
CTAAGTTTAGAGGGATTGCACTAGATGTTTTTGATAAGGAACCATTATCAAAAGAGAGATCTCTTTGGAATGTAGAAAATCTTATAATAACTCCACATAATTCTTGGGTATCTGATAGAAATGAAGAGAGGCTTTTTGAAAATGTTTATAGAAATCTAAAAGCATTTATTGAAACAGGCAAGCCTGAAAAATATGTCGATGTAATGAGGGGATATTAAATTGGCATAAAAATTATTGAAAATTAGTGTGAAAAATTTGATTGGATTAATATTTTTTTGATATTGATTTATGAAAAATATTAAGAAAATATTATTAAAATTTGTAGATTTATAAAAAAAATCTATTTAATTTTTGAAGAATAAAAATAAAATTTGAAATAATAAATTTAAGAAATATTGCACAGCTGAGAAAAAATTTGATTTTTTGGCTGTGCATTTTTTTAAGTAAAAATAAAATTATATTTAAAAAAACTAAAAAAGAAATTGTGGTTAAATATGTTACGTTATACTTAGTATATAAAAGTAGAATTGAGGACTTTTCTGAAAATTCTTTTAAAAGTACAATGATATAGAAAAAAACTATAAAAATAAATTTTTTTAAAGGTAGTATTGAATATATAAAAAATCAATGAAAATAAAGAAATATATTAAAAAAATAAAATTAATAAAAAACACTTTTAAAGAAAGAAAAATAAAAATTAAGCTTAAAAATGAAAAAATAAATTGCAAAAATTTCAATTTAGAATTAGAAATTATACAGTAAAACCTTTCAAAATATCATATTATAAAACTATGTTGAGAATAATAGTAATTAACAAAGTAAAAAAGAAAAGGTTTTTTATAGTAAAAAAATATGTTAAAATTATATATAGTTTTAATGAATCTTAAAAACAAATTAACTTTATATTGGAGGATATGTGATGAGCAGACTTATACTTACAACACCAAACAGTGCTCAGAAAGTAGTAGACGGTCTTTATAAAGACTTAGAAAGAAGACTAGAAGCTGGACCATCAGCACTATGTCCAGTTGATTTATCTTTATCTTTCTTAACTATGTGTCATGCCCAGTCTTGTGGAAAATGTGTTCCATGTAGAGTTGGACTTGAACAGTTAAAAGCACTATTAACAGACGTTTTAGAGGGAGAAGCAGATTTAGAAACTATAGACTTAATAGAAAAAACAGCTAAAGTTATAGTAAATTCTGCTGATTGTGCAATAGGATACGAAGCAGCTAGAATGGTTCTACAGGGAGTCCAGGGCTTCAGAGACGATTACGTTTCTCATATAGAACATGGAGTATGTTCTCAGTCATTTAAAGACCAGGCAGTTCCTTGTGTTGCTCTATGTCCAGCAGGAGTTGATATTCCAGGATATATAGCACTTGTTAGAGAAGGAAGATACCGGGATGCAATAAGATTAATAAGAAAAGACAACCCATTCCCAACAGCTTGTGCTCTTGTTTGTGAACATCCATGTGAAGCAAAATGTAGAAGAAATATGATAGATGACTCTATAAATATAAAAGGTATAAAAAGATTTGCAGCTGATAATGCAGGAATTGTTCCAGCACCAGAATGTGCACCATCAACAGGTAAAAAAGTTGCAATAGTAGGTGGAGGACCAGGAGGTCTTACTGCTGCATACTTCTTATCATTAATGGGACACAAAGCAGTTGTATTTGAAAAAGAACATAAATTAGGAGGAATGCTTCACTTTGGTATACCAGAATACCGTCTACCAGAAGCAAGACTTCATGAAGATATAGACGCTATATTATCTACAGGAGTAGAAGTTAAATACGGTGTTAATATAGGAAAAGACGTTACATTAAAAGAATTACAGGATGAGTACGATGCAATGTTCATAACAATAGGTGCTCAGCTTGACAAAAAACTTAATATGGAAGGTGAAGACAGCGAAGGAGTTGTATCTGCTGTTGAAATGCTTCACAATATAGGTCTAGGTGAAAAACCAGACTTCACAGGTAAAAAAGTAGCTGTTATCGGTGGAGGTAACGTTGCAATGGATGCTGCTAGATCTTCAGTAAGATTAGGAGCAGATGAAGTTAAGATAGTTTATAGAAGAAGAAAAGACGATATGACAGCTCTTCTTGAAGAAATAGAAGGTGCAGAAGCAGAAGGATGCGAACTTGTTACACTTCAGGCTCCAGCTAGAGTTGAAGCTGATGAAAATGGAAAAGTTGTTGCACTTTGGACTCAGCCTCAGTTAATAGGAAAAGTTGATAGAGGTAGACCAAAACCAGTAAAAGCTAACTTACCAGAAGAAAGAATAGAATGTGATATAGTAATAGTTGCTATAGGACAGAATATAGATTACAAAGATTGTGAAGACTTCGGTATACCAACTAAATGGGGTAATTTAATATCTTTAGATGATACTTCAATAAAAGGAATGCCAGGAGTATTTACAGGTGGGGACTGTGCAACAGGACCATCTACTGTTATAAAAGCTATAGCTGCAGGTAAAACAGCTGCTGCTAATATAGACCAGTATCTTGGATTCAACCACAAAATAGAATGTGATGTAGAAATACCACAGCCTAGATTAGAAAATAAACCAGCTTGTGGTAGAGTTAATATAACTGAAAAACCAGCATCAGAAAGAAAAACTAACTTTGAAGAAATTGAATGTGGCATGACTTGTGAAGGTGCTATGCAGGAAGCTTCAAGATGTTTAAGATGTGATAAATTCGGTTACGGAATATTCAGAGGAGGTAGAGTAGAGAGATGGTAAGACTAACAATAGACGGAATAGCAGTAGAAGTACAGGAAGGTACTAAAATACTAGATGCAGCTGCTCAGGCTGGAATAAAAATACCTACTCTTTGCTTCCTAAAAGATATAAATGAAATAGGTGCTTGTAGAGTATGTGTTGTTGAGGTTGAAGGATGTGACCAGTTAGTTGCAGCATGTAATAATGTTGTAGAAGAAGGAATGGTTATACATACTAATAGCCCAAAAGTAAGAGAAACAAGAAGAGTAAATGTTGAGTTAATATTATCTCAGCATGATTGTAGATGTGCTACATGTGTTAGAAGTGGAAACTGTGAATTACAGACAATTTCTAATGATTTAGGAATAATAGATCTTCCATACAATCAGAAATTCAAGAAAAAACCTTGGAATAAAGATTTCCCACTTATAAGAGATTCTTCAAAATGTATAAAATGTATGAGATGTGTTCAGGTATGTGAAAATGTACAGAATACTAGAATTTGGGAAGTTGGAAACACTGGTTCAAGAACTGATGTAGTGGTTTCTTTAAATAGAAAAATAGAAGAGTCTGACTGTGCACTTTGTGGTCAGTGTATAACTCACTGTCCAGTAGGGGCTTTAAGAGAAAGAGACGATGTTGATAAAGTATTCGATGCTTTAGCAGATCCAGAAAAAATAACAGTAGTTCAGGTTGCTCCAGCAGTTAGAGCAGCTTGGGGTGAATCTTTAGGACTTGAAAGAGAAGCAGCTACAGTTAAGAGATTAGTTGCAGCTCTTAGAAAAATGGGATTCAACTACATATTTGATACAACATTCAGTGCCGACCTTACTATAATGGAAGAAGGTAGTGAATTTGTTGAAAAACTTAAAAATAAAGAAAACAATAAATTCCCAATGTTTACATCATGTTGTCCAGGTTGGGTAAGATATATGAAATCTCATTACCCAGATATGGTAGAATTATTATCTACTTCAAAATCTCCACAGCAGATGTTCGGGGCTATAGCTAAATCATACTATGCAGAATTATTAGATGTTTCTCCAGATAAGATATACTCAATATCTATAATGCCTTGTATAGCTAAGAAACATGAATGTGATATACCAACAATCAATGATACAGAAGCTGACAAAGATGTAGATGTTGTTATAACTACTAGAGAAGTTGATAGAATGATAAGAGCAGAACATATAGATGTTGCTAATCTTGAAGAAGAAGAATTCGATATGCCACTAGGTGTAGGTACAGGTGCTGGAGTTATATTCGGAGCTACAGGTGGTGTTATGGAAGCAGCATTACGTTCAGCATACTACTTAGTAACTGGTGAAAACCCAGATCCAGATGCATTCAAAGAAGTTAGAGGAATGGATGGATGGAAAGAATCTCAGATAGAAATAAACGGAACTGTTGTTAAGACTGCTGTTACAAGTGGACTTAAAAACACTGATAAATTAATACAGGCTATAAGAAATGGCGAAGTTGAATACGACTTTGTTGAAGTTATGGCTTGTCCTGGTGGATGTTCAGGTGGTGGAGGTCAGCCTATACATTTAGGTCAGACTTCTAACAGAGTAGATAATCTTTATAAATTAGATAAAGAAGCTAATTTAAGATTCTCTCATGAAAACCCATCAATAGTTAAAGTTTATGAAGATTATTTAGGAGCTCCAATGTCAGAAAAAGCTCATAAATTACTTCATACTGATCATGAATCTTGGGATATGCCTTTATCTCCAAAATTTGATTAATTTTATATAGGAAAAATGAGCTGCTGCAAGAAATTGTAGTGGCTCTTTTTATGCTTAAAATTGGAATGAGTATATTTTTAGCGAAAATTTAGCAAGAAACCTTGATATTATATTTTACTCCAGGCTTCGAACTTTGCTTTTCAAGCGAAGTTTTCAAAAGGATGCAAAGTTCTGCGGATTGTCGTTGCAATATAAAGAAGGCTCGGATGTAGGAAAGACATCCAAGCCCTCTTTTGTTGGTTATATTTTAAAAGGTTAATTTTGCAATCATATTAATTAATTACTAAGTATGTGACTTTTAAATCACGATTATATATTTACATTTTAAAAAGTTTAAATCTTGTTAATAAAGATTTTGTAAATTTTTATTTTTTGATTTTTCTTATAAGCATCATTCCTACTGATCTTAAAGCGGCATCTGTACAGTGGAATACTGGTACTTTAAGCTGAGGAGCACAAGACATTACAGTGTTTGAACAGTCAGTACAGTTACTTATAATTATAGCTTCTGCACCAGCTCTCTTTAAGTTCATAACTTTCTGAACCTGTCCTGGACAATGTCCTGGGTTTTCACATTTACGAGAACCGTTTTTCATTTCTATAGCCTGTTTACAGTATTCTACACCAACTATTTCTTTAGCGCCCATACTTTCAGCTAACTGTTCTAGTCTTTCTTTGTTTCCACCACAAGCGCAAACTAGAAGACCCATTTTTTCAGGAGCTTTCCAGAATGGATTAGTAACTATTATACCACCTGTAGTTTTAACAACTGGAGAGTCTAATGTAGTTCTCTTTCCAGTGAAAGGCCCACCCATTATTATTTCTCCGTATTCTTCAGTAGCTAGTCCACCAGCTCTTTCTATCATTTCACCAACAGTAGTACCTATTGGAACATTTCTAAATGTTTTTATGTTTTCGCCGTTTATTAAACCAGCAACAGTCATATCTTTGTCTATTAGAGGTTTTTTGAACTCTATAGCTTCCTGAATTCTGTATAATGTTTCAAGGTTTATAACTATTGCATCAGCAGCAAGAGGAAGATCAGTTACGTTTAATAAAGTACCTAAAGCTTCTCTTATTAATGCTCTTTCTTCACCCATTGGGTACATATTTTCAAGGCCATGTATAGTTATGTTATCGCAGTCTATAGCAGCTTCAAGCTTAGCTATTTCTTCTGTATGTAAGCTCTTTATACCTATTATAGCTTTTTCTGCATTAACCATATCCATTACAGTTTTAACGCTTTTTACTACGTATTCAGCATTTTCGTTTATATATCTCATATTGTGATCTAGTATTGGTTCACATTCAGCGGCATTTATAAGAAGTACGCCACCTTTTTCAAATGGTTTACCAAGTTTTACATGAGTAGGGAATCCTGCACCACCAAGTCCAACTATACCAGCTTCTCTAACAAGGTCTATTGGTTCAGTTGAAGTTAATTCAACGAACTTATCGTCCTGTTCTTCATTAGCTTTTATAGTTATTTTTTTATCATCTATTGATTCTACAACTCCGTATATACTAGCGTGTATATTCTGCCCAAGTTTTCCATCTGGACATTTAGCTATAAGCTGTCCTCTTTTTACTTCTTCGCCAATTTCAACAACTGGTTCACTAGGTGCTCCAACTCCCTGGCTAAGTAAAAAATCGTAATTTATCTGCATGTGGAATATCCTCCTTAATGTTCTTCAAATAAACCGATATACTGGAAAAACAGACACAATGATAAGTATTTGAATAATGTTAGTTGGGGATTAACACTAAATGAAAATAGTTTAATTTTAATTTACAACATACAAACTAATTAATTAATATAATTTTAATCAACACAAATCACAAAACCTAAAAATAAATATAAAAAAGCGCGACAGAAAGGGTGATTTTTATTCCCATTTATTATATAATATTCATAGGCTGAGATGATTTGTTTTCCAGTTATCGGCTACGAAAGTTATAAATTGAATTTTGGGAAGTCAAGTTATTTTTCGTATCTGCAAACATGAAACAAATAGTTTCGGCTTTTTTTAATTAACAGCTTGTACTCGTATGAAAATTTAACTTATCAAATCAAAACTTACAAAAGAAAGTGTCATTTGATGTTGTCTGATTATATTTCTGTTGACACATTCAATTTAAACCATATATGTATAATAGTCAATAAGCTTGATTATTGATATTTACGAATGTATAATTTCAAACCTATCGAAAAAATTTATAGTAATTTAAAATTGAATAAAAAATGCTAAAAACGTTTGTAAAATAGCGAAAGTTATAGAATTGACAAATGATAACATAAGAATTGGTTTTATAATTAAATCAATAGTTATTAAAAGATGTATAGAAAAAAAGAATAATAAAAACGGGTATATCCAAATAATTATAGTGTTATTTAGAGATACCCGTTTTTTATTTTAGGTTTATATTCTTTTATTTTATAAATTTTCTTTTATTGCCTTTGAAAGCTGGTCTGGACATGATGTAGGTCTATTTCCACAAGTGTTTCCTTCTAATAAGTCCGCTACGTGCTGAGCATCCATACCTTCTATTAGTTTAGCTATACCTTTAAGGTTTCCGTTGCATCCAGCTGTGAAAACAACATTGTGTAGTTTGTTGTTGTCATCGATTTCAAATTCCATCATTTTGCAGCATACACCGCTTGGTGCGAAAGTAACTTTTTTCATTATCTCAATCTCCTTTTCAAGTAAATTATTCAATAAAATAAGGGACTAGGTCCCTTTTTCATTTTAAGATTATAACACATCGAATATTGTATGGTAAACATTATATAAAAAAACAAATGTTAAATTAAAGAAAAAATATAATATATATTTTAATTATCTCTTTTTTCTATTAATAGAGAGATTATCTCTGTGTACATTTCAGATGCGTTCTTTTTCCAATTATTGCATATACTATTTGCCTGTTTTTCAGAAGATACATTTAGATTTAAATCTATAAGATTTGATTGGTCTTCAACTACCCTTAGATTTACTATGTATTCATTTTCGCTCTGTTTGACAAAGCTAGATTTAATCTGAGTATCGGCAAGAAGATTGCCTTTATTTGAACTTATGTATTTGTCTACTTTTTCGACAACAGTTTCAGGAATTCTAGAAGAGAAGTAATCGTGTGAATCCTCCCCATTTAATGTAAGGGTGTAGTACTCCCTACCAGATTCTTTATATGTAGCAATTAGTTTGCTGTCTGTAAGCTCAGAAAGTAGCGACTGAAGTGAAAAGTAATTCATCATCTCTGTGTCTAGCACTACCTGAGTTATCTGTGAATTTGTTAAAGGCATTTCCGCTTTTTTTAATATATGTAAAATCAAAAGTTTATGATATACAATTTCTTCTGACGAGTTTTCAAACATTTCATCACTCCCTCTCAATGATTGTATAATAATATATTAAACCAAAATCGTCTAAATTTAAAGAGAATTTACTTATTTTTAAAAGCTATCTTACATAAGCGAGTCATCTGTTATGGTATAATGAAAATATAAAATGGATTTGGATGGTGATGCGATGTTTTCTATACCAGAAATGAAAAATGTTGAAGACGTTATGGATATAAATTTTAATACGATAAATGAAAATGAGTCGGTAAAGAATGCAGTGAGTGAGATTATAAAGGCGAATAAAAAGACCTTGGTTGCACTTAATGACGACGGTGATATGAGTGGAATAATTTCTATAACGGATATTCATAATTTAGGTCTTAATAGTGAAGGAATTGAAGACGTAAAAATAAAGGATATAATGAAGAAAAATGTTGTAAGCGTAAAGAAAGGTATGCCTATAGATGAATGTAGGAATCTCATGATAAAGGAAAATATAGGTATTTTGCCAGTTGTAGACAATTTTGGGAAGATACTTGGTATTTTAAGACAGGAGCATATAAGAGATTACCTTTATATGCAACTTGAAGAATACGGGATTACACTTAAATATATAATAGGACATATTAAGGAAGGAATTTGTGCTGTAAATAATGAAGGTGTTGTTATTTTATGGAACAGCTTTATGGAAGAAAGATACGGTATAAAGTCAGATGATATTGTAGGAAGACCGATAAGCGATTTTCTTGAAGATACTATTTGTGAGAGAGTTCTTAGAAGAAGAATTGGTATAAGCGACGTTTATTCTACATATAAGAAGCAAGATATGTACGGGCTTGTTCATGCAAATCCGATTTTCTTTGGTGGAGAGTTTGTCGGGGTTGTATGTACTGAGCTAGATGTTACAGAGGCTAGAAATTTATCATTTGAACTAGAAAAAACTAACGAAAAGCTTAAATATCTTCAGGACGAGGTAAAAAATCTATCAAATGGTGTTTTTGAAGGTATTTTAGGAAAGAGTGACAAGATAGAAAAGGCAAAGGCTATTGCTAAACAGGTTGCAAAGACTAGTAGTAGTATATTTATCTGGGGAGAGAGTGGTACTGGTAAAGAGGTGTTTTCTAGAGCTATACATGAGCAGAGTGGTAGAAAAGGGGCTTTTGTTCCAGTTAACTGTAGTGCTATCCCAGCTGAATTATTTGAAAGTGAGTTCTTTGGATATGAGTCTGGAGCGTTTACTGGAGCTAATAAAAAAGGTAAAAGTGGTATTTTTGAACTTGCAAAAGATGGGACTGTGTTCTTAGATGAAATTGCAGATTTACCGTTAAATATGCAAGCAAAGCTTCTGAGGGTTCTTCAGGAGAAGGAAGTAAGAAGGGTTGGAGGAGAAAAAACTATCAAAATAAATCCTAGAATTATTTCTGCAACAAATAAGGATCTTGAAAAGATGGTAAAAGAAGAGAAGTTTAGAGAGGATTTATACTATAGATTAAATGTTGTTGAGATAAAAATTCCTCCTTTAAGAGAGAGAAAAGAGGATATTGCAATTCTATTACACCATTTTTTAGATGAGATGTGTAGGGAGAATGGCAAGCCACGTCTTACATTGAGTAAAGAAGCTTATAAGATTTTGGAAAACTATAGATGGAAGGGGAATATAAGGGAGTTAAAAAATACTGTAGAAAATATGGTTGTATTATCGGACTCTTCTATAATAGAAAAAGACGATATACCTAATTATATAGTAGAGAGTGCAAAAAATTCTAATGATGATGAAGACTATCCTCTTGATTTAACTTCTGCTATAGAAAAGTTAGAAATAAAAAATATTACAAAAGCTTTAGAAATGTCAAATGGAAATAAGGCTAAAGCTGCAAAGATTTTAAATATTCCTAGGACTACACTGTATTATAAGTTAGATTTATATGGAATTAAATAAATTTATAAATTAATTTAATTATAGATGTAAATTTAAAAAATAATTTTTTAACTATAAAAAAAAGCTATAAAAGAGATATTTTATAAAAATTGGCTAAAAAACGTCTAAAAATCGACAAAATGTCTAAAAATCGACGAAAGTTATATAATTATCTAACGAATAGCTAAAAATAAACAAAAGGTGTTAGTTTATTTAAAGTTTTAGACTGATAAAACGTTAAATTGTCGAAAATCTGACATAAATAACCCTGAAAACGCTTGTAATTATCACTTTAACTTGGTATAATTAATTTAAAGATATGACTAAATATCGAGCAATTTCAATGTTATTATAGAAAAAAACATTAGTTGTGAACTTTGGCATAGAAATTGCTTATAATTAATAGTGCGACAGATTAATATGGGGGTGATTTAATATGGTACTTAGATTAGAACTAAGACAGCATGTTGGTGCTCCTTGCCGGCCTATAGTAAGTGTTGGGGAACATGTAAAAAAAGGTCAGCTAATAGCAGAACCAACAGGTCTAGGTGCTAACATCCATTCTTCAGTATACGGAACAGTTAAAGAAATAACTGAAACAGCTATACTTATAGAAGCGGATGAAGAACAGCCTGAAGAATTCGTTAAGATAAAAGATACAGAATCTAATCTTGACGCAATAATAGAAGCAGGTGTTGTTGGAGCAGGTGGGGCAGGATTCCCAGCTGGTATAAAATTTAAAGGTGATATAGAAGGTGGTTACGTAATCGTAAACGCAGCTGAATGTGAACCTATACTAGCTCACAACATGGCTTACATAGAAGGCCATGCAGAAGAATTAGTAAGAGGACTTAAATATTTATTAGAAATAACTAAAGCTGCTAAAGGTTATATAGCTATAAAACCTCATCACACAAAACAGCTTATAGCTCTAGGAAAAGCAACTAAAAACGAAGATAATATAGAAATAAAATATCTTCCAAATATGTATCCAGCAGGAGATGAAAGAGTTATAGTTAGAGAATTACTAGGAGTTGAACTTGAACCAGGTCAGCTTCCAAGTGTAGCAAAAGCTATAATATCAAATGTTGAAACAGTTAAAAATGTAGTTGCAGCTATAGAAGAAAGAAAACCAGTTATAACTAAAGATTTAACAGTAGCTGGTAGAGTTAAAGATGCAGACGCTCAGACTGGTAGAGTATTCTTAAACGTTCCAATAGGAATGCCTGTAAGTTACTTTATAGACCAGTGTGGTGGAATATTAGAACCATATGGTGAAATAGTTCTTGGTGGACCTTTCACAGGTAAACATGGAGAATTAGATTCACCTGTAACAAAAACATTAGGTGGTATAATCGTATCTATGCCGCTAATTCAGGAAAAAAGAAAATTAGGAATCATCTGCTGTGAATGTGGAGCTCAGGAAGCAAGACTACACGAAATAGCTTCTCTTATGGGTGCAGAAGTAGTTGCAGAAGAAAGATGTAAGAGAATGACAGATGATGGTAGAGGAAGATACAGATGTTCACTTCCTGGTATGTGTCCAGGACAGGCAGAAACAGTTCTTAAACTAAAAGGAAAAGGTGCTGAAGCGTTACTAATAAGTAACTGCGAAGACTGAACAAACACAGTTATGCAAGTGGCACCTAGGTTAGGATTGCCTGTATATCACAGTACAGATCATTCATTAAGAGCAGGCGGACATAGATTATACAGAAGAAAAAAATAAAACAAATCTTATAATCTAATAAGATAGTAAACAGGGGGTTTATTATTATGTCTATAACAATCGAAACAGCAAAAGCTCATGCAAATGATCCAGCAGTTACATGCTGCAGATTTGAAGAAGGAACAGTAGTTGAACCAGCAAATCTTGAAGATCCAGCTATATTCCCAGACTTAGTTGAATCAGGATTACTAGTTCTTCCAGAAAACACATTAACAATAGGACAGATTTTAGGAGCTAAATTAACTAAAACTTGTGATGCTTTAACAGCACTTACTCCAGATAATGCTGAAGGATTCTCAGCAGGAGAAGAAGAAGCTGCTGAAGAAGAAGTTGAAGTTGTAGAAAGTGAAATAGTAGAATCTAATCCAGTTGCTCCAGCAGCAACAACAGTAAGTGTAAGTTCTGGATACTTAAAACTTCACATCGGGGAAGGAAAAGATATAGACTTACAGATTCCATTAGGTGTAGCAGCCGCTATGGAATTATAATAACCAAGTGAATTATTAAAATTCAAATATATATAAACATAGTAATCTACCGGTGCTCTAAAATAGAGCACCGGATAATCAAAGTACAAGTTGCTTATAAGAGGACTTGAACAGAGATTGTATAAAGAAAAAATAAAATTTTAGGAGGTATTTTGCTATGTCAATAACTGTAGAAACAGCTCAGGCCCACGCTAATGACCCAGCAGTAACATGCTGCAGATTCGAAGCAGGGACAGTGGTAGAACCAGCTAACTTAGAGGATCCAGCTATATTCCCAGATTTAGTTGAATCAGGATTATTAGTTTTACCAGAAAACACATTAACAATAGGACAGGTTTTAGGTGCTAAATTAACAGCAACTTGTGATGCTTTAACAGCTCTTACTCCAGAAAACGCTGAAGGATTCTCAGCAGGAGAAGAAGCAGCAGCTGAAGAAGAAGTTGTAGAAGAAGCTCCAGTAGCTGAAGCAGCTCCAGCTCCAGTAGCTCCAGTAGCAGCTCCAGCAGTTGCAGGTGGAGTATTCAAACTTCACATAGGAGAAGGTAAAGATATAAACTTAGAAATACCTTTAGGTGCAATGGGTGGTGCAGCAGCTCCAGCAGCAGTAGCTCCAGTAGCAGTAGCAGAAGCAGCAGTTCCAGCTGTTGAAGAAGCTAAAAAAGAAGAAAAAACTACATTAATAAGAAGCTTAACTAAAAAACACTTCAAAATAGACAAAGTTGTATTTGGTGAAGAAACTAAAATAGAAGGAACTACTTTAACATTAAGAACTCCAGAAGACTTATGTAAAGAAGCAGTTGACACTGAAGAATTAGTTTACGACATGAAGTTAGATATAATAACTCCAGATAGATACAACGAATATTCAGAAGCTATACTTGATATACAGCCAATAGCAACTAAAGAAGAAGGTGAACTTGGAGAAGGTATCACTAGAACTATAGATGGTGTTGTAATGGTATTATCAGGAACAGATGCTAACGGAGTTCAGATAGGTGAATTCGGTTCTTCTGAAGGTGAAATGTCTACTACAATGATGTGGGGTAGACCAGGTGCAGCTGATAAAGGTGAAATATTCATAAAAGGTGAAGTAACTATAAAAGAAGGTACTAACATGGAAAGACCAGGACCTCTAGCTGCTCACAAAGCATTTGACCACATAACTCAGGAAATAAGAGAAGCCTTAAAGAAAGCTGATGAATCTTTAGTAGTTGATACTCAGGTTATAGATCAGTTCAGAAGAGAAGGTAAAAAGAAAATAGTTATAGTTAAAGAAATAATGGGACAGGGTGCAATGCACGATAACTTAATATTACCATCTGAACCAGTTGGTACATTAGGTGCTAGACCAAACGTTGACTTAGGTAACGTTCCAGTTGTATTATCTCCACTTGAAGTATTAGACGGTGGTATACATGCATTAACTTGTATAGGACCTGCTTCAAAAGAAATGTCTAGACATTACTGGAGAGAACCATTAGTAATAAGAGCTATGGAAGATGAAGAAGTAGATTTAGTAGGTGTTGTATTCGTAGGATCTCCACAGGCTAACTCTGAAAAATTCTATGTATCTAGAAGATTAGGTATGTTAGTTGAAGCTATGGAAGTTGACGGTGCTGTAGTTACTACAGAAGGATTCGGTAACAACCATATAGACTTCGCATCTCATATAGAACAGATAGGTATGAGAGGTGTGCCAGTAGTTGGTGTTACTTACTCAGCTGTTCAGGGTGCTCTAGTTGTTGGTAACAAATACATGACTCACATGGTAGATAACAACAAATCTAGACAGGGTATAGAAAACGAAATACTTGGAAACAACACATTAGCTCCAGAAGAAGCTATAAGAATAATGTGCATGCTTAAAAATGCTATGGCTGGTGTTGAAGTTAAAGCTCCAGAAAGAAAATGGAACCCTAACGTTAAATTAAACAACATAGAAGCAATAGAAAAAGAATTAGGAATAAAAATAGAATTAGAAGACAACGAAACTGTACTTCCAACATCTAAGAAGAGAAGAGAAATCTATGAAAAAGATGATATAGAAGCAGGAATAGTTGAAGTAAAAGAAATAGAAAAATAAGAACGTTTAATTTTCTAAATCTAAAATAAAAACAAATTGAACTAACAAGAAAGAGGTATCTAAATGGAAAAATTAAGATATATCTCTTCAGAATCATACTTCGAAGGTGTTATAGTTGAAATACACGATGGTGCATTCACTATAGATCTTAAAGGTAGACTTGGACAGTTCAAAATACCTAGCAGAATGCTTATAACTGACTACGAACCGAAGATAGGACAAGAAGTTGGATTTATGCTAAGTTATCCTGAGGTATTAAGTCCAGATCCTAATCCAGAGTATGTAGAAAACATTCTGAGAGAACAAAAGAAAAAAGCCGAAGTAATGGCTAGAACAAGAGAAAATCTTAAAAAGCAACTTCTAAAAGAAATTGAAGAAGAAAGCAAATAAGAAATCTAAAATTGTAAACAACATGAACTTAAAAATATATTATTTAAGTTTAAATTTGAAGGGAGAGATTAAACAATGAGTCTTACTACAGTAAAAGGACTTCAGTCTGAAATATTCGTTCCAATAACACCTCCTCCAGTATGGACTCCTGTAACTAAAGAATTAAAAGACATGGTTATAGCTTTAGCTACAGCAGCAGGTGTACATTTAAAAACTGATAAAAGATTTAACTTAGCTGGTGATACTGGTTACAGAATGGTACCAGATACAGCTAAACCAGAAGATTTAATGGTATCACATGGGGGATACGATAACTCTGACGTTAATAGAGATATCAACTGCATGTTCCCTATAGAAAGATTACATGAACTAGCAGCAGAAGGATTCATAAAAGCTGTTGCACCAATGCACTACACATTCATGGGTGGTGGTGGTAACCAGCACGTGTTCACAGAAGAAACTGGACCAGAAATAGCTAGAAAATTAAAAGAAGAAAATGTTGACGGTGTCGTTATGACTGCTGGTTGAGGTACTTGCCACAGAACTGCCGTGATCGTGCAGAGAGCAATAGAAGAAGCTGGTATACCTTCAATAATAATAGCAGCATTACCTCCAGTTGTTAGACAGAATGGATCTCCAAGAGCAGTTGCTCCAATGGTTCCAATGGGTGCTAATGCTGGTGAACCTCACAACGTTGAAATGCAGACAGGTATATTAAAAGCTACTTTACAGCAGTTAGTAGAAATACCATCAGCTGGTAAAATAGTTCCATTACCATTTGAATACCACGCTGCTATATAATTAGTGAGCTTAAATAGTGGGTTTATCCATTAAATAAAAATACCCCCTTTCCGGAATTCCGGGGAGGGGGTTTAAAAAAAGGTGGTCAATATTATGGAAGAAATAGTAATGAGAAGATTAGCTATTAAATCTTTCCACATAGAGGAAGTGGAAATGGGATCTACTGTAGCTCTAAAAGGGAAAAAACTTCTATTAAATAAGAATAGAGTTCAGGAACTTATAGACGCAGATGATTTAATAACTGATATTAAACTAGAAGTAATTGAACCTAAAGCTAAAAACCCTGCTGATTATGACAGGGAAATTAACACAATAATGGATATTATACCAATATCTACTAAAGTATTAGGAACTCTTGGAGAAGGTCTTACACACACTATAACAGGTGTTTATGTAATGCTTACAGGAGTTGATGAAGATGGAAGACAGATGCATGAATTTGGATCATCAGAAGGTAGACTTGCTGAACAGATGGTTCTAGGTAAATGTGGTACTCCATCAGAAAATGACTACATAATACATATGGATGTTACTATCAAAGGTGGACTTCCATACGATAGACATCTACCAAATGCCTGCTTCAAAGCATGTGATGATTTTATCCAGGATATAAGAGCTATATTAAAGAGAGAAGATGGGCGTCATGCTTCAGAATCTCATGAATTCTTCGATAAAGTTAGACCTGGTGGAAAAAAAGTTGTAATAGTTAAACAGATTGCTGGTCAGGGAGCAATGTATGACAACCAGTTATTCTCTGATGAGCCAAGTGGTTTTGAAGGAGGAACATCTATTATAGATATGTGCAATATGCCGATGATACTTTCTCCTAATGAATATAGAGACGGTGCTCTTAGAGCATTAGTATAAGGAAGGGGTTGGAAAATTATGGGTATAGGTCCTTCAACTAAAGAAACATCTTTACATCATTTCAGAGATCCTATTCTAGAAATATGCTCAGAAGATACTGACATAGATCTATTAGGTGTAGTAGTAGTAGGTACTCCTCAGGATAATAAATATAAAAATCTTGTTGGACAGAGAGCAGCTCAGTGGTTAGAAGGTATGAGAGCTGATGGAGTAATACTATCTGCAGATGGATGGGGAAACTCACATGTTGACTATGCAAACACATTTGAAGAAATAGGTAAAAGAGGAATCCCAACAGTAGGGGTAACTTTTAATGGTACAAATGCAAAATTTGTAGTTACTAATGAATATATGGACACAATAGTAGATATAAACAAATCAGAATCTGGAACAGAAACTGAAATAGTAGGCGAAAACAACGTCGATAAAACTGATGCAAGAAAAGCTCTTGCGTTCCTTAAACTAAAAATGAGAAAACGGGGTAAATAATTTTAAAAATTATGTTATCGCGTTACAAAAAGTCAGAATATAAATAATATACAAACTCAAATCTCAATAAAATAATATATAGATAACTTCTATAATAATTAAAAAAAATTATAATAAAATATTGATAAATAGATGACAAAAATACAATTTTATTATATAATAGAGATATAAGGAAAAAGATTTCAAATTAATAAAAGAAAAAAGAAATCATATAATATATAATAAAATATAGATAATATTAAAAAAATAATTGAAAACTTTTTTATTATAACAGATAGTTTATTTTATAATTAACATATCTGGAATTGAATTCGCAAATAAGTCTTTATGAAAGACTTAAAATATAATTGCCAAAGGCAATAAACTAAGGGGGAAATTGTTATGAAATTTAGCAGAACAATTCAGGCTATAGACTCTCATACAGCTGGAGAAGCAACTAGAATAGTTGTAGGTGGAATACCAAACATAAAAGGTAATACAATGCCAGAAAAGAAACAGTACTTAGAAGATCATTTAGATCACATAAGAACAGCTATAATGTTAGAACCAAGAGGACACAATGATATGTTCGGTTCAGTTATGACTCAGCCTTGTGATCCAGATGCTGACTTCGGTATAATATTCATGGACGGTGGCGGATACCTTAACATGTGTGGTCACGGTTCAATAGGTGCAATGACAGTTGCAGTTGAAACTGGTGTAGTTCCAATGGAAGAACCTGTAACAAAAGTTGTTATGGAAGCTCCTGCAGGAATAATAAAAGGTGATGTTAAAGTAGAAAACGGAAAAGTTCAGTCTGTTTCTATATTCAACGTACCAGCATTCTTATACAAAAAAGACCAGGAAGTTGAATTACCAGGTGTAGGTAAAGTTAAATTTGATATATCATTCGGTGGATCTTTCTTCGCTATAGTTCATGCTAGCCAGTTAGGATTAAAAATAGAACCTAAAAATGCAGCTAAATTAACTGACTTAGCTATGGAATTAAGAGATATAATAAACAGAGATATCGAAATACAGCACCCAACATTAGAACATATAAAAACTGTAGACCTTGTTGAAATATGGGACGAACCAACTAACGAAAAAGCAACTTACAAAAACGTTGTTATATTCGGACAGGGACAGGTTGACAGATCTCCTTGTGGAACAGGTACAAGTGCTAAATTAGCTACTTTACATGCTAGAGGAGAATTAAAAGAAGGCGAAAAATTCGTATATGAAAGTATATTAGGAACATTATTCGAAGGTGAAATAGTAGGAACTACTAAAGTTGGAGAATTCGATGCAGTATTACCAAAAATAACTGGTTCTGCTTACATGACAGGATTCAATAACTTCTTAATAGACGAAGATGACCCAGTTAAATATGGTTTCATATTAAAATAATTATTGAGTAAAGAGTTCACATTTAATAAATAGTATTGAGTAAGGTATATTCGTATACCGCATAACAAACTTAGTTAAATAGTTTTTATCTAGGGATGGCTTTAAGCCATTCCTAGTGAAAACTTTTAAATTTTCAGAAAATAGAAAATATAATAAAAAGTGGGAGGTAGAGTAAATGGTAAATATAGTCAGAGGAATATTAGGAGTTTTAACAGTAATTTACGCATTTATGTTTGGAAAAGACTATAAAGAGTCAGCTCAGAATGGTAGACTAGCTTCTGAAGAAGAAGGACCATTAAAACCAGCAATTATAGGGGCTATAGCAAACTTTGGTGATACATTAGGTATAGGATCATTCGCACCAATAGTAGCTATGACTAAATTCTCAAAAATGAAAGTTCATGATAAAGAAATACCTGGTATGTTAAACGTATCTTGTACAATACCAGTCGTAACAGAAGCACTTATATTTACAACAACTATAGAAGTTGAACCAGTTACATTAATAGCAATGCTTGCAGCAGCAGGTGCTGGTTCATACATAGGAGCAGGTATCATATCTAAAATGGACGAAAAGAAAATACAGTTAGTAATGGGTCTTGCATTACTTATAACATCAATATTAATGTTCTTATCTCATCCTTGGATAAACTTAATGCCAGGTGGCGGTAATGAAATAGGATTATCAGGTGTTAAATTAGTAATAGGTGTAGTTGGTAACTTCATACTAGGAGCACTTATGACAGCAGGTATAGGACTATATGGACCATGTATGGCACTAGTTTACTTCTTAGGAATGTCTCCAAAAGTTGCATTCCCAATAATGATGGGTTCTTGTGCAGTACTTATGCCAATAGCATCAGCTAAATTCATAAAAGAAGGTCAGTATCCAAGAAAAATATCTTTATGGATAACAATAGGTGGGGTAATCGGTGTATTCTTAGCAACTAAAGTTATAGACATAATGCCAATGGACGTATTAAAAATGCTAGTTGTATTCGTTATACTTTATACTTCAATAACAATGTTAAAACCACACTTAAGCAAAAAACAGGCTTAGTAAAAAATAGAATCTATAAAATAAAAATCAACCGTTATGGAGAATTTCTCCATAACGGTTTTTTTATTCCTAAGGAAATTATAATAATTTAAAACTGTGGAAAACTTATGTAC
>NZ_QUGE01000014.1:44702-59129 GCF_003478825.1 Peptoclostridium sp. AF21-18 | reverse complement strand
GAGATAGTTTTTTTACTATCTCACAAAGTTCAACAAATTGGGACCCCATCAACGTCTGCAGATAGTCGCTGCAGGTTAAGCTAGTCTTTTTTTCTGCAAGTAAATAAAGCTTCCGTCTTTTATAATTCGTACATAAATTGTTCAGAGTACGTGGGGAGGTTTATCTTTGGTGAATGGTTTATTATGGGGGTTAGGCAGATTGTTTTTTGTTATGATTTATTGTGTTTCTGTATTTGATATATATATACAAATGCGTTATAATATTCTTTAGACCTTTGGAGAAAGGGAATATAGTATTTCAAAAGGAGAGATTAATTATGCCAGCACAGCAGTTAATTATGAGTGTGGTTTTATGGATAGTAGTATTTGGTGTATTCTACTTCTTATTAATAAGACCACAGAAGAAAAAAGACAAAGAGCTTAAAGAAATGAGAGACTCTATAAATGTAGGGGATAAAGTTGTTACTATAGGTGGACTTTGCGCTACAGTTGCAAAAGTTGAAGAAGAAAGAGTTGTACTTGAAGTTGGACCAAACAGAACTAAGATGCCATTTGAAAAATGGGCTATAGGAACTGTTACAGAAAAGAAAGAAGTTAAACACGAAATAGCTGATCCAGCTAAAGAAAAAGAAGAAAATTAATTCGAGATAAAAATGATAGATAATAATATCTAGCAAAATAAAAATGGAAAGTTAATTACTTGAACATAAAAAGACTAATTAACCTTTGGCTCCTGGCTTCGACGTGTGTGCTTTTAAAAAGTTTTGTTTTAAGAGCGTTGCACGTCTGCAGATAGTCGCTACAGGTTAAATTAGTCTTTTTTTTATGCAAGTTAATAATATTTCCATTTTTTATTTTGCTAAGAAATATTATCTACATCATTTTATATCAGAGAAAAGTATTTTCTACAAGGAAGGCAGAATATTTTTTAAGTGTTTTAAAATATGTGATTATTCTTTATATGATTAATTATTTTGTTATTTTTTGGTTATTTATCTAAAAAAAGAGGTGTTAGTTATTGGAAAAGTATAGGTATATATGTTATAATTAAAAATAATACTATGAATGGAGGACTTTAAAATGTCAAAAAAACATATAAAAACTTTATCAAAAGCTACTTTAAAAAACAGTGCATCTAAAGGTGGATGTGGAGAATGCCAGACTTCTTGTCAGTCAGCATGTAAAACATCTTGTACAGTTGCTAACCAGGAATGCGAAAGATAATAAATTCTTAATAAAAGAAAATCGGACAGTTATTTGCTGTCCGTTTTTTGTATTAAAAAAAGAGGTGATTTGGTTTGAAAAAGTTATTATCAACAATATTATCAGCGATGTTAGTTGTATCTATGACTGTGGCTTCTGCATCTGCATTGACATTTGTGGAGATAAAAGGGAGCAATAGATATCAAACATCGGCGCTAATTGCAGATAAGCAGAATTATACAACTGCTATTTTAGTAAATTCTACAAAGAGTATAGCAGACGGACTTAGTGCTAGTGCTCTTGCTGGTGCTGCAAATGCACCAATATTATTAGTTAAGCAAAATGAAATTCCAACGGATGTTGAGCTTAGATTAGAATGTACGAATAAGATTTATATAATTGGATCTGAAAATGCAATAAGCAAAAATATTGAAGATAGATTAAAAAAATCTGGGTTCATAGTAAGTAGAATCGGTGGAAAAAATAGATATGAAACATCTGTAAATGTTGGTAATGAAGTTAAGAGAGTTAAAGGTGGAGCTTCTAAAACATTTATTGTAAATGGTGTAAAAGGGGAAGCAGATGCGATGAGTATTTCTTCTGTTGCAGCTAGAGATTCAGCACCTGTAATCCTTACTGACGGAAAGACAATATCTGCAGATGCAAAAAAAATAGTTAACAGTATACCTAACAGATACGCTATTGGACTACAGGGGGTAATGAACGAAAGCCTTGTAGAATCAATAGGTGCAACTAGAGTTGGTGGAAAAAATAGATTTGAAACAAATAAGAAGATAATAAACACATTCTACAAAAACGTAGCATCTTATTATCTAAGTAAATCTGATCAGTTAGTGGATGCATTGGCTGCATCTCCAATAACAAAATACTCTCCTATAGTTTTAGTTAATAAAAATTCTGATAAGAGCGTATTAAAAGGTGCACAGAAGATGACTGCTCTTGGTGGAATAGATAGTGCAACAATAGAAAGCTGTAAAAAAGCAGCTCAATAAAATACATTTTTAGAAGAGGTTTACTACAAACTACTAGTATAAAATATATAGCTAATAAGAGCCTAAAAGTTTCTACGAGAAATATAAGGGCTCTTTTTTTTCGGCAACCTCTCTTGTTGTTGTTATAAATATGTGTATATGTTGTTGTATATGTTGGTATAGTAATAGTCAACTTGTCGTAATGCAACACGACAATCTGTCTAAATGCAGTATGACAATATGTCCAAATGCAACACGACAACTTGTCACTATGCTTATGACAATCTGACAGTATATTTTTGACAAAAAAATTAAGTGACGAGCTCAATTAAAATACTAACCTAGATGATTATAACAGTCAATTAAAATAGACAAATAACAGAAAGGTGTGTTATACTTATGTTTAAAAAGTTACAAAATTGTTAATAATATTAAAAAATAGTAAAATATAACGATAAATTCATAAAGGAGGGTGCAATGGAAAATAACGATACAAAAGAAGCGGTAAATGAAAGTAATAGCATAAATAATAAAAATAATTTAGATAATTCTAATAAAAACAAACCTAAAAAAAGTAAAATAAAATTTATAACAAAAGACTCTTTAAAAGATTTTACTCTTTGGGTTGCAGTATCTCTTATACTATTCTTCGTGATGGAGTATTTATCTAGAAGGTCGAGAATAGAAAAAGTAGAAGTGTTCTTAAAAGATAACACTTATGCAACAATTATAAATATATTATTAATACTTGGCATAACAGGGATAATATTCTTTGTAAAGCACAAGAAGGCAGTATTGTGGTTTATCTCATTCCTATTCATCGGATTGGCAGTGGTGAGCAGGATGATATTGGAATTTAGAGGGATGCCAGTAGCATTTATGGACTTGTATGCGCTTCAGGATGGGCTTAGTATAGCATCGAGATTTATTAATAAAAAAATGATAATTATAGCAGCCATAGTGATAATACTATTCATAGCTGGATTAATTGTTATGTGGAAACTGGACAAGAAAAGCAAAAGATTCAACGGAATAAGTAATATAGTTGCGTGGATGCTTTCAATATTAGTATTTGTTGTATCTATAGGGCCTATAAAGAAAAAAGGTATAATACATAACATAGGTTGGGATGTCCAGGCTACATATGAGCTAAATGGATTCTTATATTCAATCTTAGACTCATATTTTGGATATCTAAGAAAACCACCAGAAGGATATAGCAAAGAAGCTATAGCAAAAATAAGAGAAGAAGTAGACAAAAAGGCAGCTGAGGACAAAAGAACTATAAAAACTGGTAAAGATGTTCCAAATGTTGTAATAGTTCAGCTTGAAGGGTTTATGGATCCAACTAAAATACCAAACGTAAACCTTAGTATAGACCCAATACCAAACTTTAGAAAATTGGCAGAAAAAAATACTAGTGGATACATGAATGTACCAACTACTGGTGGGGGAACAGCTAGAACAGAGTTTGAAGTAATATCAGGTCAGAACTTTGACAACTTACTAAGTGGAGAAATTCCTTATACATCAATAGTAAAGGAAAAAACTTCAAACTCAATGGCAACGGCATTAAAAAATCAGGGATTTAAAGCTCATGCAATACACAACTTTAAAGGGAATTTTTATAATAGAAATAAAGGATTTAAAAACCTTGGATATGACACATTCACATCAGTTGAATATATGAATGGCTTAGAATATACAGCACTTAATTGGCCAAAGGATTACATACTAACTAAATATATGAAAAAAGCACTAGATTCAACAGAGGGCAAAGACTTCATAACAACAGTATCTGTACAAGGACATTCAAGCTATCCTACAGAAAAAATTGATGAGAACTACCCTTGCAAGGTAACAGGTGACATAGATGAAAAATATAAAAATCAGCTTTACTACTACTGTGAGCAGATAAGAGAAATGGATGAATTTATAAAACAGTTTGACGATATGCTGCTTCAGAGAAAGAAAGAAACTGGTGAAGATACAATAGTTTTATACTACGGAGATCATATGCCTAAACTAGACTATTTATATGATGGTGAAGAATATCTAAATAGATACGAATCTCCATACACATATTTTGCAACATTTGATATTCCAAAAGAAGAAAATGCGATAACTGATGCATTCCAGGCTGGAACAGAACTATTAAAATTAGGTGGTGTGGAATACGGACCTATAGAAAAAGTACACGCATACCTAAGAAATGATAAGGACTATCTAAAAAAAGTACAGCTTGTAGAATATGATATATTATTTGGCGAAAAATATTATTTAAAAGATGACGAAATACAGAAGAAAAATACCATAAAAATGGGAATAGACGACATAAAAATAAATTCTGTAAAAGCTACTGGTGATACATTAACTGTTGAGGGACAGAATTTCACTGAAAGAAGCTTTGTATATCTAAACGAAAAAATGCTAGAAACTACAATGGAAAGCCCAGGACAACTCACAGCAAAACTAAATGGAGAATTGAAAAAGGGCGATACTATAACAGTTAAGCAGCTTGGCGAAAATGATGCAGAGCTTAGTAGTACATCAGAATTTAAAATAAAATAATCCAAAAACTAAAATTAAACCCAATCTAAAAATAATGTAAAGGAGAGGAAATATGATTAGAAAAAAAATAATGGCACTCACATTATCAGCTATAATGCTACTATCCACTATAACCCCAATTAGTGCATTAGAAAAATTGGATAGAATTAAGGGGAAAAATAACTATGAAACAGCAGTAAAAATAGCCAATGAGAGAAACTACTCATCTATAGTTCTAGTAAATATGGACAATAGTACAGCAGATGGACTTAGTGCTGCGGCATTAGCTGGTTGCAAAAATGGAGTAATACTACTTACAAGTAAAAATAGTATTCCTTCAGAAACAAAATCAAAATTAAACGAGGTAACAGACATCTACCTGATAGGAAGTGAAAATGCTATATCTAAATCAGTTGAGGGCGATTTAGAAAAAATGGGCAAAAAAGTAACTAGAATAGGTGGAAATGATAGATATGAAACATCATACAATGTTGCCAAAGAAGTACTAAATACAGAAGGTACACTTGGTAAAGTATTTATTGCAAATGGTGTAAAGGGAGAAGCCGACGTAGTAACTGCATCTCCAGTAGCATATAGAGATAAAGCTCCAATACTTCTAACAAATGGAAGCAGCTTAAAGAGCAATTTAAAAGAAATTGCAAACACAGCAACTGGAAGATACATAGTAGGTGGAACTACTGTAGTAAAAGACTCTGTAAAAAGTGGTTTAAAAGGAACTGAGAGAATTAGTGGAAGCAACAGATTTGTTACGAATCAAAAGCTTGTAGAAAAATTCTACTCAAACCCAAAATCATTTAACATAGTTGACACAACAGACTACACAATAGCTACAGTAGCTAGTTCAATAAGTACAGATAGACCTATAGCATTAGTAGATTATAGATTTGATCCACTTGTATTAAAAAATGCTCAGAATATGACTGCAATAGGAGTAATATCTGACAACAATATTTCAAAAGCTATAGGATACTCTGGCGGATTAAATAAATTTAATTACGACTGGACAAAATACAAATACATCGCCCACGCATTAGGTGGTGTAGGTGGGAAAACATACACTAACTCAATTCAAGCATTTGAACACAACTACAACAAAGGGTTCAAAGTATTTGAGGTGGATTTAGACTTTACAAGTGACGACGAGCTGATAGCTTGGCATTCATTTAGTAAAACAAGTTTAAAAGAAATGGGACTTCCAGAAAAATACGCTACAAAGAAACCTACATTGGCTGAGTTTAAGAGTATGAAGCCTTATGGTAAATACACTACTATGACATTTAAGGATGTTGTATCGTATATGGAAAAATACGACGATGTTTACATGCTTATAGATTTAAAATCAGCTGAGGATGATAAGGTTAGAAAGCTTTACAAGAGAATTGTAGAAGAAGCTAGCCCAGAAATATTAGATAGAATTATACCTCAGATATATAGAGAAGAGTTATACAATGAGATAATGAATATATATAATTTCAAATCTGCATCATTTACTTGCTATACTATGAGTAGTATAGATGAAAATAAGATAACAAATTTCTGTGCAATGAATGGAATAAAAGTTCTTACAATCGACTATAGATTCTTAACATCATCTTTGGTGGAAAAATGTAAATCTAGAGGAATAACATTGTATATGAACACAATAAATGACTCAAAAGAACTGAACAAATACAAATCAAAAGGAGTCTACGGATTCTTTACAGACTTCCTTAATCCATAAGTGAAAAGGTGTGAGCATAATTTTAGAAAAAATCTTTTGTTGAATAATAGCAACCTCCTCTCCAGGCAATCGAGTTGCATTGTCGAGGTCGGTTTGCTATTATCTCAAACAAAAGATGATAATTTCCTAAAATTATTAGCTCACACCTTTTATCGTATGGAAGTAATGAATTCAGTAAAGAAAAGGAAGAGGGACGAAAGCGTCTGCAGTATTGTCGCGTGAGTAGCAGTTATTACTCCCTTCCTATTTTTTATGGAATTAAGGGTCTGGTAAAGGATAGTAGTTGAATTAAAGGGGATTTTATCCTCTTTTTTTTATTTTCTTTTTTTGCTGTAAGTGTTGGAAATGCTGGGCATTTTTTCTAAGAGAATAGAAAGTGATAGAGTGTTTTTGATGGATGACATGCTGGTGTTTTATACTTTAATCACAGGCAAGAGAGAAGCCTGAATAAATTTTAAAGGAGGTAACTAGAATGGCAGTTACAGAATCAAACAAGGTATCAGTTTTAAGACTGAAATTTGCAGTAGGTGAAACATCAGGAGGGGATATAAAGTACAAACGCAAAGATATTAAAAATGTCAAAGCCGATGCAACTAAAGAAGATGTTTATGCAGTAGGTAAAGCACTATCAGATCTTTTAGAAACAAAAGCTGATGTAATAGCAAAAGTGGATGAAGCTGATTTAGAAGAAAGTATGTAGGAAGTGGATTGGGTAAACCTAAATCGAAAACCTAAATCAAAAGCTTAAACAGAAAAGCAAAACTAAACCAAAGTAAAATCAAAATCAAACTAAACCAGACTAAATTAAAACAAAATGGATTGAATCAATCTAAACTAAAAAAAGGTAGCGGCTGCCAGTTGAGCAGCCAAGCTACCAGATTAAAAATCTATAAACAGATTTCAAAACAAAATAATAAAAACTAAAAAACAAAAACTAAAAAAAATAAAAAGTTAAGAAAAGGAGATTGAAAAAACTATGATAAGAAAAAGACTAGCAATGAAATTTAAAACAGCCAATGGAAAAGCATTTACTATATCTTTAGATGGGCCAAAAGATGGTGTACAGGAACAGGAAATAAAAAACGCAATGGACTTAGTAGTATCTAAAAAAATCTTTTTAGTAAACGACTCAGAAGTAGCCACAACATCAGAAGCAAAAATAATAACTACTGACGAAACAGTTCACGACTTAGTAATATAATCACGTCGGACAACAAGCAGGTGATTATTATGGAAGTTGAATTACGGAACATGATAGCAAACGTCGGTTTTCCTATAGCCGTATCAATATTCTTACTGATAAGGATAGAAAATAAACTGAGTACACTATCAGAAAGTATCAACGGACTTTCGAAAATAATCGAGAGTGCAGCTCAAAAAAGATAAGCAAAAAAATAAAAAAAGACAAAAATACAAAATTGATTAAGAAAATTTTGAAAATTTGCAAAAAAAGCTTTAAAAATATGTAAAAATATAATATAGTATATGTGACAACAGTTTCCCAAAAGCCCGGATTAACATCCGGGTTTAAGGCTACGAATAATTCTTACTAAAATAATTAAATTTTAAAAGGGTTTCGTATTATGAAACTGTTGTTTTTTTATATTTTTACTTTTTAAAGAATCATATACTAATATGGTTCTAAATATATCTTATTTAAAGGAGAGGGTAGAAAATGGCTAATCAAAAAGATCAAAACAAAAATGATCAGAAAAACCAGAACAGCATCAAGGACAATGATGTTGAAGAAAGCGAAATCGAAGAAGATGGGGAAGTAGAAGAATTTGAGGAATTCGCTGAAGAGGATTTAAACTATGACGAAGGGATTTTTGAGGAGTTAGAGTTTGAGGATGAAGAAGCTCGAAAAGAATTAGAAAAACTTAAAGCAGAAAAACTGAAACACAGAAGAGCTTTAAAAAAACTAAAATTCGAAAGGGAGGACTTATCTCCTAATGGATTAGACATAGTAAGATTAATTGGATTTAATAACTATGCCAAGCTAGTATTTTTATACGGGGGAACAACGCTTTATCTGCCACAGCATGAAAAACTAATTGAAAGAAAAAGAAGAGCATATGTATACGACGTGTACCTAGGATACGGCTCAGATATTAAAAAAACAACTTATGTATTTGGGTTAAGTGAAAGCACAGTTAGAAGATATGTAGCAGATGAAAGAAAATATCAAATGAACAAGCGGTTAAAAGAAAGAAAAAAACAAAACTAGCAGATCAAACAACTAACCGATCAAAACACAATTAAAATAGACAAACAAACAAGTAAAAGTTAAAACTAACTTTATCAAAAGGACATAACAAATTTACTGAAGAAATGTGTAATTTCTGTAAAAATGTTATGTCTTTTTTTATGCATTTTTTTTGGAATGAGCTATATACATAAAAGGTCAATTATAATATAATAAAAATAGCACGTTTCAAAAGGGGGAAATATTAATGTCAATATTAGACAGAATACTTAGCAAATCAGACGAAGCAGAAATAAGAAAAATTAACACAATAGTAGATAAGATAGATGCTCAAGAAGAAAGATTCAAAGCAATGAGCGACGATGAACTTAAAAATATGACAAACATATTTAAAGAAAGACTAGCAAACGGAGAAACACTAGACGACATATTAGTAGAAGCATTTGCTGTAGCAAGAGAAGCTTCTTGGAGAGTACTTGGAATGAGACAGTACAGAGTGCAGCTAATAGGTGGTATAGTACTTCACCAGGGAAAAATAGCTGAGATGAAAACTGGGGAAGGTAAAACACTAGTTGCCGTAGCACCAGTTTACCTGAATGGTCTAACTGGAGAAGGGGTACACGTTGTAACTGTCAACGACTACCTTGCACAGCGTGACCTTGAAGAAATGGGACAAGTATATAACTTCTTAGGACTAACAACAGGGGTAATAATAGCTGATCAGACTCACGAAGAAAGAAAAGCTCAGTACGAAGCTGACATAATATACGGAACAAACAACGAATTTGGTTTTGACTACTTAAGAGATAACATGGCTAAAAGCAACGAAGAAAAAGTACAGAAAAAACTTAAATTTGCTATAGTCGATGAAGTTGACTCTATATTAATAGACGAAGCTAGAACACCACTTATTATAGCTGGTCAGGGAGCAGAAGGAACAGAAATATACAAAGTTGCCAATGCATTCCTAAAAACAATAAAACCAGAAGACTACGACAAAGATAAAAAAGAAAACACAATAGCTTTCACAGAATCTGGTATCAAAAAAGCAGAAAAATTCTATGGAATAGAAAACATAACTCACATAGAAAACATGGAAATATTCCACGCTATAAACCAGGCTCTTAGAGCACACAAAATGATGGACTTAGACGTAGAATACGTTGTAAGAGATGGAGAAATACTAATAGTCGATGAATTTACAGGAAGGGTAATGCAGGGAAGAAGATTCACAGATGGACTTCACGAAGCTGTTGAAGCTAAAGAAGGCGTTGAAATAAAAGGTGAATCAAGAACAATGGCAACTGTAACATTCCAGAACTTCTTCAGACTATACGAAAAACTATCAGGAATGACAGGTACTGCTAAAACAGAAGAACAGGAATTTGAATCAATATACCACATGAACGTTGTTCAGATACCTACAAACAAACCAGTACTAAGAGCAGACTTACACGATAGAATATTTAAAACAGAAAAACAGAAATACGCAGCTGTTGTTGAAGAAATAAAAGAAGCTCATATGACAGGACAGCCAATACTAGTTGGTACTGTATCTGTTGAAAAATCTGAAGAACTATCAGAACTACTTAAAAAACAGGGCATACAGCACAAAGTGCTTAATGCAAAACAGGACAAAGAAGAAGCAGACATCGTATCTGAAGCTGGTAAACTAGGAGCTATAACAATAGCAACTAACATGGCTGGTAGAGGTACAGACATAAAACTTGGTGCTGGAGATAAAGAAGAAGCCGAAAAAGTAAGAGCAGCAGGTGGACTTTACGTAATAGGTACAGAAAGACACGAATCAAGACGTATAGACAACCAGCTTAGAGGACGTTCTGGACGTCAGGGAGATCCTGGTAAATCAAGATTCTTCGTCAGTGTAGAAGACGAAATAATAAAACTATACGGTGGTAAAACTATAGAAAAACTTTCTAAAAAAATAACTCCAGACGAACATGGTGGTATGGAAAGTAAACAGCTTACAAAAACTGTAGAAAAAGCACAGAAAACAATAGAAGGTAAAAACTTCCAGACTAGAAAACAGGTACTTGAATACGACGACGTTATCAACGAACAGAGAAAAGTTGTATACGCAGAAAGAGATAAAGTACTTGATAATGCAGACATATCTGAAGAAATTCAGAATATGATAAAAGAAAGAATAATGTTTGCTACAGAAACATACCTAAGAGGTAAAAATAGAGATTTCGTAAGATATGTTGCTCACTTATACAACGAATTCGTACCATATAACACACTTATCATACCTGGCTGGGCTGAGCTATCTCCAGAAGCTATAGCTAACCAGACTTATGCAATAATAGAAAATATCTACAACCTTAAAAAGATGTTAATGGGTGAAGATATGGTAAAAGTAGAAGAAAGAGAAACACTTCTAACTGTTGTAGACAACTATTGGACATACCACATAGATTTAATGGATCAGATGAGACAGGGTATAGGACTTCAGGCTTCTGCACAGAAGGACCCAGTTAAAGAATACACTGTTGAAGCTGGTAGAATGTACGACGAAATGAACATGAATATCAGAAGAGATACTTTAAAATATCTGTTTGGTTTTGCTAGGGAAGCTCTAGGTCAGAAAGAGATAGATATGGATAATATCCAGACTGTGCAGCAGGGTGAAGAGTATGAACAGGTGGTTGAACCTGATGAAGCTCAGATAGAAGCACTTGCTGAATACTTAAACTCACTAAGTGATGAAGAGTATGCTAAAGTATTAGAAGAGTTAGGAATTGATGCAGAACAAGATGAATCTGGAGAATGGAAAATTAAAGAATAATATGATTATAAAAGGTTGTTGCTATTTTGCAGCAACCTTTTTTGATATGGAAAAGGGCGCAAATGTATTGCTTTCTCCAGGCTTCAGCGCCTCACACTTTTATGTAACACATTTATAAGCTGTGAGGCGCTTGCAGATTGTCGAGGCGCAGTACAATTTGCGCCCATTTTATATAATAAAAAGCTAGCATGCTAAAATAGGACAACTCTTTTATACAATCATATTATTCTTTAATTTTCTATTCACAAGTCATTTCTGTTAACTATGCGGAGTAAAATGTTATGAAGTTTGGTGATATATATAAGTAAGAGGAAAAAATGTGGAATACTTTCTTGATAGTGGATTATTAAATAAATCTTTTGTCAAATATAAAAATAAGGATTAGATAGTCTTAATTTTATAGAAGATATTATATTATAGATAAAAACGCACTAAAAATATAAAAAAGGTGCGAAAATTAAAAAGAAGTGATATAATATAAAAGGAGGAAGGAGATTGGGGGATAGAAAGTTATGAAAAAGATATTTTGTACAGAGTGTCGAGAGTTTGTAGAGTACAATATTGAAGAGAAAGAAGTAACAGAAGAGTTAAAAGGCAAAGAGTATACATACATAGCGGAAGTAACTACTTGCCAAATATGTGGTGAGGAGGTGTATGTTGGAGAAATTGACGATAGAAATATGAAGAAGCTATATGATGAGTATAGAAAAGAGGAAGGTATATTAAGTACTGATGAAATAAGAGAAATACCAGAGATGTATAATATAAGCAAAAAGAAACTATCTAAAATATTAGGATGGGGTGATAATACATTTAGTAGATTCTATGATGGTAAAACACCATCAAAAAGGTATTCTGATATTTTAAAAGAGCTAAAAGAAAATCCAACTAGATATCTTGATATACTAGAGGTTAATAAAGAGCTTATAAAACAAAAGGAATATCAAAAAAGTAAAGAAGCAGCATTAAAAGTACTAAAATCAAATAAAAGGAACAAAACAATAATAGCTGCTGAATATATAATAAACAAATGTACAGAGGTAACACCACTAGCATTACAGAAAATGCTTTATTACGTACAGGGGTTTTATATGGCTTTTTACAAAGCAGAATTTTTTGAAAATGATTGTGAAGCCTGGGTACATGGACCTGTATACAGAGAGATATATAATCAGTTTAAAGAATACAAATATCATACAATAGAAATTAAAGATGAAATAAACTCAGAATTATTTACCAATGAAGAAATAGAAATATTAGATAGCATATGTGAAAACTTTGGATGCTATAGTGGAACAATGCTAGAATCATTTACACATGATGAAGATCCATGGAGAATAACTAGAGGAGAATTAGACGAAAAAGAAAAATCTGATAAAGTAATAGATAAAAAAATTATAAAAGAATACTTCACTAAAGTAATAGAAGAATACGATATTAAAAAACCTATAGATATAGGAAACTATTCATATAAAATGTTTATGAAGAAAAAATTTGAACATTAAATATAACGAAAGAGCCTATTTATTAGTAATATAAATAGGCTCTTATTATACTAAAAAAGTTGCAGAAAAATTAGGTGGATATAGCCAGGCATTTGTTGTAAATGGATTTAAAGGTGAAGCCGATGCAATGTCTGTAGCATCTGTAGCAGCTAGAGAAAAAGCACCTATAATACTAACTGATGGTAAAAAAATGGATGATGAAATAAATAAAGACGCATATCACTACATAGTAGGTGGTGGAAGCATAATGTCTGAACAAATAGTTGATTATGTAAGTGAAAATGTAAATGATTTAAAATATGATATCATATCTGGTGCAAATAGATACGAAACAAATAGATACGTACTAGAAAAATTCTACAAAGACTTTATGAAAGATAGAGCGACTCTAGTACAGGTTGGTGGAGTACAGGATTCTATAATAAATCAGATATTTTCCTAACGTTCCGGGAGATTACTTCATAAAAGTAGTTGTAAAATTAAGCAACGGAAAAGAATTATCAAAAGATAGCTTCATATGCATATACGCATAATAAACATTAAATAAATTGTAATTAAATAAGGGGACATTGTAAGAATAGATAAAAGCACCTGTGTAAATGGGGAATACACAGGTGCTATTTTTTTACTTATTATGAGTTTAATTAGAAATAGATGTGTAAATTTGCTGCCAGAGCGTAGAAAATTATTGGGTAAAAGCAGTTTGTTAATGTAAAAGAAGAATATTTTACTTTGGTTTGTAATAAAAATAAAATGATATAGTTGTTTAGACGCTTGAGCAGAGTTAAAAAGATTGTAAGTAAATAGCCGTTAGGCTTTTTTGAATACCAAAGCTAGATGAAATTTGAGTAAAAATGCGTAGAAATTTTAAAAGTTTGTAAAAATTAGCATAAAAACGGTATAAAGTTACAGAAAGGTTACAAGAAAGTAACAAAAATAGATAAAATAGTTACAAAGGAGTTACAAATTATTAAAATTTATGTAAAATATTTGTTTGAAAAAATAAAAACCTAAGGCGAGAGCCTTAGGTTCTTTTTCGAGCGGGCGAGAAAAAGTTGCTTTCACCGTTGGAAATGGTGAAAAATGCACAAAAAAAACAGATACGAGAAAAACTCGTACCTGCTTTTTTGTGGAAGAAAATGGGAAAGTGAGATGTTAGAAATATATAAATTTCCCATATATAATTATACTCTAAACGGGGGTGAAAGTCTATGAATTTGAAAAAAGGGGTTTACAGCTAGGAAAGATTACAGTATAATACAAGTTATTACATCGGAAATGTAGAAAAAGTGTGAAAGTCAAGGAGTAAAAAGTTAAGAAAATGTAACTTTTAATTCCAAAAACTATTGCACCTACATAGAAAATGTAGTACAATAAAACTGTGGAAGAATAAATAATTGCGAAGAGCAAGAGAATAGAGA